>CAXYUO010000042.1:0-14637 GCA_964292185.1 uncultured Frigoriflavimonas sp. | reverse complement strand
AAAAATCATATCTTAAATTATGCGGATTTTTGTCCTATCTTTTGGGAGTAGCTTATCTTCAAATAAATTCTGTGAAAATTTCACTACTGTTTTCATAAGATTTCTTTATTTAATTAGGCAAATCATTACATTTTCAAGTCTTCTCCTGTTAAATCATCATCCAGATCAGATGTTATATCGTCTTTAGTTTCTGGAAATAGTATTGATGCTAATACTGAAATTATTAAAACACCTGCCACAATTCCTAATGAAACTGGCGAAGAAATGTGATACCAAGGAGATATGAGCATTTTTACTCCAATAAAACTCAACACAATTGCTAATCCGTAAGGTAATTTGCTAAACATGTGGATAAAATTTGCAAGTAAGAAATATAACGATCGCAAACCTAAAATCGCAAATATATTTGATGTATATAGTATAAATGGGTCTTTAGATATTGCGAAAATCGCAGGGATAGAATCTACCGCAAATAAAACATCTGTAAACTCAATAACTGCAACAACTAACAAAAGTGGCGTTGCCATTTTTATTCCGTTTTGCACCGTGAAAAACTTATCACCATCATAATTATCAGAAATTTTGTAGAATTTTTTCACTAATCTTGCTCCGGCCGTTTCGCTAAAATCTTCATCTTCGTCTTCATCTCCGCCTCCCCAAGATTTTATTCCAGCATAGACTAAAAATAATCCGAATAAAGTCATCACAATATTTATTTTCACGGGTGTACCAAAAATCATTAATTCTGGTAAATAGGTAACATTTATAATACCTACACCAGCGAATATGAAGATTGCTCTAAAGATTAAGGCACCGATAATCCCCCAAAAAAGTACTTTATGATGCAAATGTTTTGGCACTTTGAAAAAGCTGAATACCAGAATGAAAACAAAAAGATTATCAACTGACAATGCTTTTTCTACCCAGTATGCAGCTTGAAATTGCGTAAATTTTTCAATTGCAACTTCATGTCCACCTGCATCTTGATTGAATATCCAGTATATAACGCCAGAGAAAACCATGGAAAGTGAAATCCAAATGATACTCCAAATCGTGGCTTCTTTGGAGGTTACTTCGTGGGCTTTTTTATTGAAAATACCAAGATCTAATAAGAGCATGATAAAAATGACTACAGCAAAGCCTACAATTAGACCTGGATGTAAATCGAGAATGTTTTGATCCATTTTATTTAATTTTATTTGTTAATTTTATTTATTTGTTAAAGTGATGTACATCAATCTACCTCCATCTTCATCAGAGAGCATTATTTTTTTTCCATCTGTTAATTCTACCATAGAATTTACGGGAATAGGTTTGTTTTCTGTTAAATCTTTCATATTTGGCAAAGATTGATTCACCAAAACCCATTTATTTTGATAAAATGTGAAATATCCAACTGGTTTTTTGTCTAAAGCTGTTAAACTTTCATTTCTAATTACTTTTTTAGAGACATGCCATTTGAAAAGATATTGATTGTGATACACCATTAATCTGTGATTCTCTGGTTTCCAAACATCATCTTTAAATTTATAATATAAATCTACAACTGGTAAAGTTCCTTTGTGCGGCGTTCCACAAAATGGGCATTTTGGTTTTGAAGTATTATCAAAAACATACCACTTTTCATCACAATTTGTATTACTGCAAGGTTGAATGAGATCTACCGTCTTTAAAAGTGCGGTTTCCCATTCATTGGCAATTGGGCGCAACATTGGGTTGTGCAAACCATCTACAAAAGCTCTTTTAAACAAATCTTGCAAATAAGGACCTGTACTAGAATATGGGATTTTTGCAGGATCTCCCCAAGATAGATTCCATTTTTTTAAATGGTCTACTTTCACTCGATTCGTGTTATCTGTTGGATGTTCCACAAAAATTGCTTTTTCGCCCATAGATAAAACCTCATCTTTTTCAGATTCCAAATCCCAAACTTTTCCACCTCGCAAAGGATGTCTTCTCAATAAATACATATAAATAAGTACTGCCAAAGCATGCAAATCTGTTTTCTGATTGGGCAAAATACGGTTTGGATCTGTTATAGGAAGATGTTTGGTTTTCAAAACTTCTGGCGCAATGAAATCTGCCGTACCTATTACTTCTGGTGGAAATAATCCTGGAACTACCAAACCATCTAAATCTATGATATTGATGGACTTAGTAATTGGATCAATTAGAACATTATTATAAGATAAATCTGAATGTGCCAATCCCATTTGGTGCATTTTCTTGATGCCTCTCGATACATTAATGGAAATTTGAAAATAACTCAACCAATCTCCCAATTCGGTTTTATCAATAGCCAAAGGATATTGTTTGTTTCTAAAAGATGGTGTAGTAAACCATTTCCCTTTTTTTTCTGCACCTTTTATGGTTTCATTGGTAATATATCCTTTTTTGAAGAAAAATTTAGAATCATAAATAGGAACAATTACGCCTACTTTTCCATTTTTTTCTACAGCATCAAAAGGCCATCTGAAAATATCATCTAAAAAATAGGAAGAACTTTGTCCTTTTTTTATATTATCTAAGTATAATCCTACAATTCTTTTTATTCTATCTTTTTGATTAAAATCTAAAGAATCACGAAAAAAAGCGACTACATATTTCCTATCTGGTGAAAAATAGACATCTTTCATCCCACCTTTTATAGGATTTCCATCATCTACATATTCGTAAGATTTTGTAGAATCTATTATTGAATTTACTTTATTAACACTCATAATATTAGTATATTATTGCTAAAGTTCTATCATCATGATTGCCTTTGCTCCAAAAATCCATCCAATTTGAAAGTTGATTTTCAATAGAACCATCTTCTTCAAAATCCACTTTTATGGCATCTTCATTTTCTCCATTCAAATCTCGAAGGAAATTTTTCCAACTTTCCATATTTTCTAATTTACTTTCTACCACAAATTTCGGATCATAAATCCCATCTGTCATCAAAAATAATTTAGAAAAATCTGGAAAACAATTTAAACCAAAACGATTAACCATATCTGGACGGCTGAAAATTTCTGGCATCGTCATAAATCTTGTTGCACCACTACTTTCTCCTACATCTAAAAAGTTGAGTAATTGCACATCAGATTGGTCTTTATTAATTACGTTTATAGGGCAATCTCCCACTCCAAATGAAAGAACCACATAACCGAAATCAAATTTTTTCACTAAAGTAAAAATTAAGGTTGTATGAATATCTTTTAACGTAATTTCTTCGCTTTCGGCATATTTTGCAAGTGCTTCATGCAATTCTTTTACATTTTTATACAATAAATTAATGATATAACTCTTGCTTTTAATTTTTAAATCATCAATGCTTTCGGTTGGAATTTCGGTTTCTATACTATTTTCATCTTCTGTAGAAAGCGTTTCAATATCTGAAGGTTTGTCAATTTCTGAAGTAAAATATCGGGTAACTTCTTTCGATAAATTATTTAAAATTTCTTCATTGTTAAAACTTTCACTTATAAAATTACAAGCGAATTTCGAGCCTGCTCTCGCAAATTTTGCCGAGCCTGCTCCATCTGCGACCGCAACTATTGCCCAATCATTTGGAAGTTGCTTTACCAAAAAATCATCATCTCGAAATGTACCATTGTGAGCATGAGAACGACCTCTTTTAGACGCTACCACAATTTTCTTATCTAAAAAAGCAGATTTAAAGTTGATATTTTCTTCTTTGTAAAACCTGCTATCCATTGGGCTTGGTTTATTTAGCCACAAATCTTTTGGATCTGCATTTACAATGAATGAGGCTACTTTTATATCTGTTTCTAAATTTTCATCATTAATATGAAAAAATATTATTTGAATATCAATCGTATTTGCAACACTTGGAACTCCAAAAACACAAGCTTTTTCGGCATCATACTGTAAACCAACTAATTCTAAATTCTTTATCTCTTTTATTCTTATATTTGGAAATAAGGATAAATCAAACGTATAATTATATTCTTTCTTTGCGTTCGCATTCGGAATTACAAAATGAGCATCTACAAATTCTTCTTTTTCTTTTTGCATATTAAACAAGTCTATGATTTGAAATTTTAATTCTTTAATTGACTTAAAAATTTCGAATATTTTTACATTATCAGCCAATTTTGACACCGTAATATCTACAACTTTGTTGCTTTCTATTTGAAATTCTTTTAGTAATTCGCCTAACTTACTTTCCATGTTTAGCCTAAAGTTCTATTAATATCAAAACCACCTTCTGCCATTCCGTAATAACCTTCATTTCCACACCACGGACATTTTGCTGCACCTTCACCTGCAAGACAGTGAATGCCACCGCATTGGCAAGTTGCTAATGCAATACCATTTCCGCAAGATGGGCAACTTGGGTTTCCTTGGATTTCTTCGCTAGAGATTTTTGTTCCACTAATTCCGCCATCAGAATATTCTCTATAAGCGTTTTCATCTATTTTATAAGCACCTTCTATTTTGTAATATCGGGTTTCAAAACCTGCAACTCTGGATTCTTGCATGGTTTTTTTAAACTTCATTAAATATAATTTATCGTTGGTAGAGCATTTTCCATTAAGCACCACAAAATTATTATCAGGAGAAGTGTGTTTCTTTGTAAGATCTATTTCTTCTACAACATTAGGATCCATTTTGCTTAAATTTATCCCTTCTGAATTGCCCGTATCAATTTTCTCACTCGTTAATTTTATTGATGCAGTTACCCATTTAAAAAATTCTTTGTAGGAATTGGCATCTGTATTATTGAACAATAAAACCTGCTCTGAAAGACGACCGAGCAAATTATAATTTGTATTATCGCCAATTGAAATTACAATTAGATTGCATTTCTTGCGATAATTATCATTCCAACGTTGGATGGCTTTTTCTGTATCGTCTGTTGGGATTCCGTCTGTGAATAAAAAAACAATTGGTTTCCAATCTCCTTTTATTTCGTAGGTCGTTTTCACGATGTCTTTATCCAAAGAATTCATCAATTGTTCCAAACCTTTTGAAAGCGAAGTTCCACTACCAATTGGGATTTTTGGTGGGTAAAACGTAATTACATCTTGCAAAGGCATAATTACCTTACTTTTGCCTGCAAATCCGATAATAGAAATCCAAACGGTTTCCAAAGCATATGGATCCGTTTTTAATTCTTTGATAATCATTGCAATACCATCTTGCACTTGTTCTATTGGTTCTCCTACCATCGATTCTGAAACGTCTAATAGGAAATATATGGGTAGTCTTCTCATGGGATTATTTGTTTTATTGTCCAGCTATTATATTTTTAAGCACATTTAAATTAGAAATATTGATTAATGATTTTCGTATTAAAACTATAATTTTCATCATCAAAACAACATATAATTACTTTTTTGGGGAATTCATTTAAAATGAAAAATTGTTTTATTACAGAAATTGAAATTTCAGCGGCAAGATCTTTCGGGAAAGCATATGCGCCAGTTGAAATGTTAGAAAAAGCTAAAGTTTCGAATTTATTTTGGGCGGCAATTTTTAAACTTGATTCGTAACATTCTGCCAATTGTTTTTTTTCTTTTTCAGTCTTGAATAAAAACCTTGGTCCAACAGTGTGTATAATAAATTTTGATTTTAAATTAAACGCTGGGCTTAATTTGGCTTCTCCAACAGAACAACCTTTTAACGATCTGCAAAATTCTTTTAACTCAATTCCTGCTTTCTGATGAATTGCACCATCAACACCACCACCTAATAAAGATGATTTTGCAGCGTTAACGATACAATCAACATGTAGTTCCGTAATGTCATCTTGAATAATTTTTAATCTCATACCACAATATTCAATTCCTTCGGTGGTGGTGGCAAAGTCATGGTTTCGCCAGTTCCTTGGGATTTACTGCCCATTTCTATGGACGAACTTACCCATTGGAAAAATGTGGCTAATGTAGAAGGATCGGTTGCATCTAATTTTACTACATGATCTGTCAATTCTAATAAAAAACTTTCTTCAGCTTTTGGTCCGGCTGCACATGCGACAATTGCTCCAAAATCTAATGCTTTTATTTTAGGGAGCATTTGTCTGTATTTTTGAATATCCGAAGGTTTTCCATCTGTAAAAATAAACAAAAGTGGTTTCCAATCGCCTTTTCTGTCCATGGATCCTTTTATCAATTCTTTTTGTACCAAATTTTCAAGCATTTCTAAAGCCTGTCCAGTGTGCGTTGGTCCGCTTTCTGGGCAAGTGATTTCTATTGGATGATAACTTGCTAAATCTACCAAAGGAATGATGTTTTTTACATCTCTATCAAATGTAATTGCCGAAATATGCAGAGAGTCCATTGCTTGTGGATCTTGGCGAAGCATGGAAATTAAACCATTAAAACCATTATTGAGTGCCGCAATTCCTTCTCCTCGCATAGAGCCAGAAGTATCTAATAAAAAATAAGCGAGTAGTCTTCTGTTCATAATTTTAAGAAACTATTACCAATTCTGATGGTGGTGGTGGAAGTTGATCCAATCCTGCTAATTCTATCCCAGTTTCTTCCACTTTTGTAGAAGTTGTAGAAATAGAATCTGTAACCCATTGGAAAAATTTAGAAATACTTTCGGAATCTGCATTGTCTAATCTTACGGTTGCTCCGCAAATTTGTTTTAAAATAGCATCATCTGCACCTTGTCCTGCTGCACAACCTACGATTAAACCTTTGTTTACATTTTTAAGTTTATTAAAACCTGCTTGCCAATCGTCTGTAGGAACGCCATCTGTCATGATGAAAGTTAAAGGTTTCCAATCTCCTTTTGTATCTGCAGTTGTTTTGGTAATTTCCGTTTCCATTTTATCTGCCAAAAGTGCAAGAGCTGCACCTAAAGCAGTTGTACTTGCCGCTTTGATATCTACCATTTGAAAAGAAGCGAGGTCTGTAAGTGGGATTATCTGCTTTGCTTCATTATTAAAAGTAATGATGCTTACGTATGCTGTTTCTAAAGCTTGCGGATTTTGACGAAGTGAATGCATCATCATTTGCACACCATTTTTCACGGCTTCTATTGGTTCTCCTGTCATAGAACCAGAAGTATCTAATAATAAATATACGGGTAATCTTCTCATTTTTTGCTATTTATAATTCTGTACAATTTTCTGTATGGTCTGGATAAATATACTATCTTCTGTTGCATCTCCGATTGCATCAAATTTCCATTCTCCGTTTTTGCGGTATAATTTCCCTAAAATTAAGGCTCTTTTTCCGCGGTAAGAAGCATCTGTAACGATGTCGTAATTAGAAAAAACGCTATTTACTCTGGTTGGTGTACCTTCATACATTCTTATTTTGGCAAAAGGAATTTGAGCAAAATCAAAACTTTGACCTTGGTTTAAATATATATTTAAGAAAAAATAAATTTTATCTACTTCTGGTTTTACTCTGTTAAGGTCAACAGTAATAATTTCATTATCCAAACCATCATCTCCACCTACATCTCCTTGTCTATCGTCTCCACTATGTTTTAAACCGCCATCGTTTGAAGTTAATTTGCCGAGTGGAAAATTATTTTTAGATAGCCAAGCATTGTATTCTGGGGAATAAATCCAGTCGATCATTTCACCATTTTGGTTGAGCATGACGCAGCTTAAATCTAAATCTACATCTTCTACCACTTTTTTGCTACCAAAACCGAAAAGTCCTGGTTTTGTGGTTTCTATTGCTCCCCAGTTTACACCAACGCAAAAATTAGTTAGCGCTTCTCCAGTGGTTTTTCTTAAATCTATTTTTTGACCTTTTTGTAAGTTTATTGCCATGTTTTTTGGTTTTCGGTTAGTTTTATTCTTTTTAATCCATCAAGGATTTTAAATCCTTGATGGATTGGAAAAAAATTATTTATAGATAATTATTTTTCACTGTTTCTATAGTTTGTTCTAATTTTCTATCTCTTGTAGGTTCGCCGATTGCATTAAATTTCCACTCGCCGTTTCTTTTGTAGAAAACGCCCATTACCATTGCAACATGACCAGAGAAATTTTCACCTTTTGCGATATTATAAGTTGCAAAAACCTCCGAAACTCGGGAAGGTGTACCTTCATAAATGCGAATAGATGCAAAAGGAATGGTGCCGAAATCTTGTCCTTTGTAGCTATTTAGCACGAAAGCAACGGAAGTTACATTTGCATTTAAACGAGAAAAATCAACAGTTATAATTTCATTATCGAGACCATCGTCTCCAGACAAATCTCCAGTTAAATCATCTCCACTGTGTTTTATGGAGCCATCTTTGGATTTTAATTGTCCGAAATAAACGACATCTAGATTGTTTTTATTTTCATCAAACAGAATGCAACTTGCATCTAAATCTACTGCTTCTTTGGAGGTTCCGCCAAGCCAGCCTTTTTTCTCTATTGCTCCCCAGTTTACGCCTACACAAATATTTTGTAGTGTACTACCATTATCTTTTTTCAGGTTTATTCTTTGTCCTTTTTGTAAATTAATTGCCATTTTTATTGTATTTTATTATTTAAATTGAGATTGAGCATAGAATTTAAAATATTCATTTCTTCGTCAATGCTGATTATTTGATTGAGAACTTCTTGATTATCAAGATTTTCTCGGTATTTTTCTAAAAGTGAAATTACTTCTTCTGGAAGCTCATTCTTCAGTTGTTCTGCTTTCAGATTTAGCTCAAGATTTCGGGTTGTTAAATCTTGCACCAAGGAATTATTAGAAGATGTATTTTCTGATCTATTCAGTTCTGAAATGGTCGTTTCCTCTACCATATAAAATTCATTTATCTGCAAATTCCAAATAAATTCTTCGTCTGTATTGATGATTTTAAATAATTCAAATATCTGATTACTAGAATTATAACCACAAACAAATCTTATTTTGAATTGGTTGGTATTTAATTTTCCTAATAGTTTTTTTTCTACATCTATATTTTCAAATTCATAATATTTCGTGTCGGGTTGGCTTAATAGATTTTCTATTTTCGTGGTTTTTCTATAATAATCTATCGCATAATTGTTGGATAAATTTCTAATTTTCGCAAAATCTAATTCTACTCTAGTTCCCGTTAAATTGCTATAAATTTTATTTAAAAATTCTGAAACTAAAGCATTTTGATATTTTCTGTCTGTATTGAAATTTCTGCCTTCATTTTCTTGTCTCAAAAATTTTTCTATATATTCTTGGTTGGCATCAATTTCTTTATAAACCGTAAGAATATTGGCCTCTTTTTGTTTTTTAATTTTATCCAAAAGAACTATCAAACTATCTGTATATTGCAGATGAAATAATTCTAACTTATTAATATCTAAACCATTGATAGATTTATCTGTAAAATAAGATTGTATAATCTCTGTTTTAATGATGATATTGATAAGATTGGGCTGATCAAAAAACTTACTTAAAAGCTTTAATTTTTGTATTCTTTTCTTACTTTTTTTTAAAATATCTTGCTCCTGGTTCAATTTATATTAAGAGTTTTGCATTTGTTTTTTCAATGTTTGTTCCAGATTTTTCAATTCGCCATCCAATGCTATTCTGTTTTGTGCACCTTGCTGCTGTATTTGTTTTACCTCATTCAAAGTGTTGATTAAAGAACTTGTGGTCTCACGTAAAGTTTCTACAGAAACAATGGTTTGTTCGTTTGCTCTCGCTACATCTACAGTGTTTTGCTGTAATCTCTGTGCATTTTTCCTCAAAATTTCTTCGGTTGTAGAAGATACTTTTTTCTGAATTTCTATATTTTGCTGTTGTCTGTGCATTGCAACGGCTAAAGTCAGTTGATTTTTCCAAACAGGAAGCGTGGTCGTTAAAATAGTTTGCGCTTTTTCTGCAATCGAAATATTATTAGACTGTATCAACCTAATTTGTGGTAAAGATTGCAAAATAATAAAACGAACAACCTTCAAATCTGCTAATCTTCTATCTAATCTAGAAATAAAATCTCTTTTATCAGATATTTGATAATCTTGATAATTGGCAATATTGGCTTCCATATTCACCAGTTCTTCTGTAGATTGCTGATGTTTTAATGTTCCAGCAATAATGTAGTCTTCAATTTTTTTAACAGAATCTATATTTCCTGTGAAAATGGTTTGCAACACTGCATTGTCTTTTGTAGAACTAATGATTCCTGCGTTTACTTTATTAGAAATATCGGAAATATTAGTTACAATTTTGTCATATTTCACAAAAAGTGTTTCTACAGAAGTTACCATTTTCCCGAAGAAAGGTATTTTTTTGAGAAATTTTTTCATAGAACCGCCTTCCAATTCATCTACATCTACATAATTGAGCTCTATCAAAAGTTTATTGATGAGTTCTCCTACTTCGCCAGAATTGGATTTTCTAACATTATTTAAAAAAGAATCACTTTGGCTTGCCAGAGAATTTTGCAAATCTGACCCGAAATTAATGATTGAATTTGGGTTTTGCTCGTCTATTGTAACGGCAATACTATCGTATTTTTGCAAATCTGCACTCTGAATTTGAGCAAGATCTACGTTCCCGCTTTTATCTATCGCGGTGTTGGTATTTTGTTGTATTTCCATTTTAATTATATAAATCTAAATATTTCTGAAGACCATCTCTTTGTCCGTTTCCTACGGCTTCAAATTTCCATTCGCCATTTCTTTCATAAATTCTACCAAATTCTACGGCAGTTTCTATAGAGAAATCTTCGTCTAGTTCATATTTCAAAATTTCTTCGTTGGTATCTGAATTGAAAATTCTGATGAAAGAATTTCTCACTTGCCCAAAATTTTGGTTTCTGCTATCTGCTTCATGAATGGTAACTACCACAATGATTTCTTTCACTCTACTATCAATTCCGGTAAGGTCTATTTTTATTTGTTCATCGTCTCCATCTCCATCTCCAGTAAGATTATCTCCGGTATGCGTGATGGATTTGTCTGGTGTTTGTAGATTATTAAAAAAAACAAAAAAAGAATCTTCTACCAATTTTTTGTTTTCATTTAATCCGAAAATGGAAGCGTCTAAATCAAATTGCCCTCCTGTAGAAGAATTATTCGCATCCCAGCCTAAACCGATGGTGAATTTTGGTGCGTTGATATTTTGTCTTTGTCCTTTTTGTAAGTTGATTGCCATTGTATTTTATTTTTTAATTGATTGATATTTGTTTGATATTCTGTTACTTGATGATAATTATTACTAATTGCTAATCCCAACATTTCTATAGATTTTTCTGCTGAAATATGTTCATAAAGATAGTTAAAATCTTTTTCTTGCATGAGTAGAATAAACTTCGTAATTCTGGTATTAAACTGAAAATCTTTTCCATTGATGACTTCAACTAAATCTTCGGTAGTTTTTACTTTAAAATAATTGTAGTGATTTTCAATTTTTGGATGAATGTTTTTGTTCAATAATTCAGCAAAATACACAAAAATAAACTCTCCATTTACTTTATATTCTTTCAATATTTTATCCACTGTATTTTCGTGGCTTCCAGTAATTTTTATATCATCTAAAAATATGCAGAATTTGCCTTCTACAAAATGCTTGTCAATGTAATAAGTGTCATTAGGTATAAGATTTATTCTTTGCTCATAATCCATATTACCATAATCTTCTACATAAGTTTGTTGCCGATAGATTTTTCCTTCTACGCATGCCGATTTCCCGTTTTCAAAGAGAAAATAATTGAGTTGTTCTTTAAAATAATGGCACAAAAAATTGGAAGCGGTAGGAATACTATAATAAGGGCTTGGAAACAAAATAATTTCTTGTTGTTCCAATATTTCTTCGCTAAATTTTGCAATAAAACCATCAAAAAGTTGTTTTGCGAATTTTCTGGCAAAATAGGTGTTACCAAATTTGAATTGGCTGTATTCTGCTTCATCAAAAGGGCAATTTTCTTGCGTTTCTATTTGATGTAAACTGTATCTTTTTCTCATTTTTTTTCTACTAATTGGGCATGAAAGCCATAATTTATTGCTCCTTGAAAATCTGCAAAAACATTATCTCCAATATGCAAGATTTCATTCTTTTTTAGCGGTTTTATTTTATTTATTGAATCATAAACCAAATCGAAAATTTGGGGGTTTGGCTTGGAAATTTTTGCTACATCAGAAAATATCATAAAAGAAAAATAAGAAATAAGCCCCAGTTTTTCTAGCATTTTCGCCAAAGAATCTCCATTAATGAATGCCGTATTGCTCACAATACTGCTGGTTTTGCCTTCATTTTTTATTCGGATTAATAGATTTTCTATGTTTTCCCAAATTAAAAAAGGTAAATCTTCTAAAAATAATTCATCTATTTTGTGAAAATACCATTGCAAATTTTCTGGTGTAATTTTTTCTGTATTAATATCTAATGCATTTAAAATCAACAAATAAGCTGTTTCTCTTTCTATATGTTGTCCGGTTTTTTCGGAAATTTTATTCAGCAAAACATCGTAATACCTCACCACTTTCCGAACCTCTTCGAAACTTTTATCAATAGAAAAAAAATCTTTTAAAAGTTGATCTCTTTTTAGTTTAAAATCTAGATTAGATTTGATGATTGTGAGCCATAAATCAAAAGAAAAATGTTGATGATTATCTATGTTTATTTCCACGAAATACTATTTAGAACCAGATGCCCATTTCATTCCCCAATTGTACATTTTATCACAATCGCTATGAGTATTATGAAAAGATACCAATTTTTTAACCTGTAAATTAGTTGGAGAAAATATAATTTCTGCAATAGCGCAAAATTTTCGAGCATCGGTTTGCTCACCCATTTTCACTTCTATATCTGGGTTACCGTCAACTTTTATAGTAACTACACCGTTGGTTTCCGCCCATTTTGCAACGCCATCATAGATAAAACAATAGATAATCATTCTTTTGATGCCAGAAACACCGTTGGGATTTACCACAATATCTTCTCCAGAACCTGCAGCTGCACCACGATCGTCTCCTGTATGCCAAATCCATGGAGAATCTGTAAATCTACCTTGTCTGGTTTTTTGGCTTCTACTTCCACCATTTCCTTTTGAGAATTGCACGCCATCTATTACGTTTTTCTCACCATTATTTAGTTCATAGAAACATCCCAAATCCAAATCAATTTCGCCGTTTCCACCTAAAAGATTACCGAAAAAACTTTTTTTGGCTTTTCCTTGAGACCAATTTAAGTTGATGACAATTTCACTAGAAGATGAACGGTTTTTTGTAAGATCTATAGAAGCAGTGTCACCAGATTTTTCGATGGTGACTTTTTGTAAATTAATTGCCATAATTTTATTTAATAATTGTTCCGCTATAATATTTTTCTAAAAAGAAACCTAAGTCAGCTTTGTAGCCAATACCTGAAGCTTCAAATTTCCAACTGCCATTTCTTTTGTAAAGTCTTCCGAATTCTATACCAGTTTCAATTGAAAAATCTTCATCTAATTCGTACTTTGCAATTTCTTCATTATTAGAATTATCTACAATCCTGATGTAAGAATTTCTAACTTGACCAAAGTTCTGTTTTTTAGTTTCAAAATCTTCTATGGTTACCACAAAAAGAATCTCCTCTACTTTGGGATCTACTTTAGAAAGATCAACTATTATAGCTTCATCATCATCACCGTCACTGCTGTTTCCATCAGGATCATCACCAGTATGTGTTAAAGCGCCATCTGGCGAAACTAAATTATTATAAAAAATAAAGTAGTCCTCTGCTAAAAGTTTTCGTTCACTATTTATCATGATCGCTGAAGCATCTAAGTCAAAAGTTTGTCCAGTTCCTTCACTTGGATCCCATCCTAATCCGATTGTCATTTTTGATAAGCCAATGTCTATTTTTTGACCTTTTTGTAAATTAATTGCCATGATTTAATAATTTATATGTGTTTAGATTTGAGTTCTACTATTTATTTTAATTCAAATGTTGTAAATATAGTTAAACATGTTGTAAAAATCAAAAATTTAAAATTTTTCTATAACTACCTTATTGAAAGCTATAAAAGTTATTTTTTTACAATACTTTCACAATGACAGTAAATTAAGCACCTTCCTAATAAGAAGACTTCACTGCATAAATATTTATTATTAATAATTTTCATTAACACCTCCTCCGTTTCCAACACTCATCATTCTGCTGCGCCAAATAATTTGGTTTCAAAAAATCATCTATAAATTCCACTGCAATTTCTTGTAAGCTTTCAAATTCTTTGATTTTTAATTCTTTTTCCAGGCTATTTTTGAAATACTCTATTCTAAATCATACATTTCCAACAATTTTGAAACCGTATTCCAGTTGCGAATTGTTGCAGTAACACCCAACCTTTTTTCTATATATTTTTGGTCTAAACGTGTTTTTCCTGCACCAATATCATATTTTATAAAAATCTTGTTTCCATCTACTGCTGCTTCATCTGGTTTAAATTGACTGATTTTCAAATCGTTGATCGCTAAACTTGATAATTCTTTAGAAACAAATGCTACGTACAATTTCTTAGTATCAACATCTTTTTCTTTCAAAAAAGGGTTGTTTTTAAAGCATAATTCCAAATCATTTTTACCAATTACAATAGTTGGTACATCGTGGCCAAAAGAATTAAGAATCTCTTGTCTTATTTTATAGCCAACACCAAAAGTGCTTTCGTCTTCGGTTTCTACAAATACATTTCCGGATTGTATATACCCAATAATCGCAACAGCTACTTTTCATTAAAATCTTCATGGAGACTTCTGAT
>CAXYUO010000041.1:0-14779 GCA_964292185.1 uncultured Frigoriflavimonas sp. | reverse complement strand
CTACATGACAAAAAATACAATTCATAACCTATTGATTATTTGCGACTTAAATTTTTAAACCACAAAAGGTACAAAAAATTATTTGCAGATTAAGTTAAAATAAGGCAATACAATAGAAAATTCTTAGATTCTCACAACTTTTGTGAACTTTATTAAGAACTTAATTACAGACTTAATATAACATAATAATTTCTTTTGTACCTTTTGTGGTTTTAAATTTCTGATTTGCAATTTGTTATAAATTTTTGTCATGTACTAAATTTTTTTTACTATTGATTTTTATTAATTTAAAATGAAATTTATCGTAACCCATTCCATCATCATTGCAGAAACCAATGCCGCAAAAGTACCAATCACATATCCCAAAATTGCTAATAATGCGCCAACTGGAGCTAAACTCGGATTAAATGCACCAGCAACTACAGGAGCAGAAGCTGCTCCACCAATATTGGCTTTACTACCAACTGCAATGAAAAAGAAAGGTGCTTTGATGATTTTTGCGGTTGCAAATAGAATAATTACATGAACGAGCATCCAAACCATTCCTAAAACGATTAATAAAGGATTGTCAAAAATTTGCATAATGTCCATTCTCATTCCTATTACAGCTACCAAAATATAAATGAATAAACTCCCAATTTTACTTGCTCCACTTCCTTCTAATTTTCTTAGCTTTGTTAATGAAAATAGTACTCCAATTATAGTAGAAAATAATATCAGCCAAAGAAAACTAGATGTAAAAGAATTGAAAAAAGATTTCGGATTGCTAAAATAAGGATGACTGCTTAAAGTTTCTGAAACCCAAGTTGCCAAAAAATAAGAAAGCGCCAATCCTCCGAAAGTAATTCCCATCATTACCATATAATCTTTCAAAGTGGGTTGTTTTTGTACACTTAAAGAATAATTTTCTACTCGGCTTACCAAATCTTCTATTGCAGAATTATCTGCTTTCAACCATTTGTTTATTTTTTCGTTTTTACCGATTAAAAATAACAAAATCGCCATCCAAATATTCGCAACTACGATGTCCACGAGAATCATTCCGCCGTATAAAGTTTTATCGTAACCATAAATTTCCAGCATAGCAGTTTGGTTTGCACCACCTCCAATCCAACTTCCTGCCAATGTAGAAAGTCCACGCCAAATAGATTGCGAACCTTCTCCTGCAACAGTTTCTGGACTGATTTGGCTAAACAGTAGCAAAGCAATCGGTCCACCAATTACAACACCCAAAGTTCCTGAAAGAAACATGGCAATTGGTTTCCAACCAAGGTTGAAAAGTCCTTTTAAATCGATGCCTAAACATAAAAGTAGGAGAGAAGCAGGCAAAAAATATCTGGAAGCTACATGGTACAATTGTTCGTATTCTTCGGTTTCGCTGCTTATTATTTTTGTGGTATTCAAAACTGCTGGAACCATGTAACATAACAAAAGTGCAGGAAATATGGAATAAAATTTCTTCCAACTTTTGAGCGATGAGGTATAGAAAATTAAAGCCAAACAAACGGCTAAAATCCCGAAAACGATTATGTTTTCTGTGAATATTGGTTCTACTATTGGTTTTTCTTGCATAAGTTAATGTTTAGTATTTAGATTGAAAACGATTTAAACATTTTAAATGGTATGTTATAAAGGGATAAATTTTAAGAATAAAGCAATTTTAAAGATTTAGAAATTAATTTGCGAAAACTGAACTATTTCTAATCGGAATTGGCAATATATTATTATTTACAACAAAAATTACGGTTCAAATTGTTTATAGATTTCTTCAAGTTCAATCTGATTTAAGTCAAACCATTCACCTCGAACTTTTTTGTGATCATATTTTTTATGTAATTCGGTTTCAATTTCTTTGGCAATTTTCCTATTCATAAACTTTCTTGTTTTTACTGTAGAAATATTCGGTTCTTCGCTTTGTAATGTTTTTTCACGGTAAATTGGTTCAATTGAAATTCCGATTTTATGGTATCCGTTTTTTAAGTTTTGCATTAAATATAAATAACAATCTTTCGTACTACTTTTTTGCTTTGGATTTATTTTTGATGTGAAATTTTGATAATGATATTTAGAATATTCTGCACATTCTGAAAAATGTTTTTCTTCTAATATTTTCGTTCCATCTTTGATTTCTGGATCCCATTCAGCATCAGTAGTTGCAGTACCTGTAAATGTTGGAAAACTATTTTGTTTATCAAATAAATTTACTTCTGGACACATATTTGAAAAACAACCTGTTTTATGACCACGACTAATTTCTGGAAGTTCACCAATCATTTTAATTTCGTGATTTTCATAGTCGTCAGGTTATAATTTTTCACTTGTCAATGCTTCGAACATATTTTTATTTGGATAATTATTATTAAAATATATCGTCCACATTCTCCTTTGGCAATAATCTAAAATTGGACAACGTTTAGGTAATCCTTGAGCAAGACTTTCTACGAAATATTCAGTTTTATTCATTTGTTAAATTTACATATTTGTTAATAAAATTATTTTTTTTAAACTTTGTCAAAGTATTTTCTTTACGCTTTATAACTTTGACAAAGTGCGAAATTTGTTGATTATAGAAAATATCATTTTAAAAAACTTCTGACCTCCGACTTCAAACCTTTTACAATCTCTCCAAAATAAAATTCGTCATTTTCTGGTACAATTGCGGTCTCGTAAATCCGCCATAAATTCCGTGGTTTTTGTCTGGATATGCCATAAATTCAAATTGTTTGTTGGCTTGTATTAACGCTTCCGAAAATTCCATAGAATTTTGAAAATGTACATTATCATCCGCAGTTCCGTGGATTAAAAGGAAATTTCCTTTCATCATTTTTGCAAATTCTGTTGGCGAATTGGTATCATAACCTTTTGGATTTTCTTGTGGTGTTCTCAAAAATCTTTCGGTATAAATGCTGTCGTAATATCTCCAATTCGTAACTGGTGCTACAGCAATTCCCGCTTTGAAAACGTCTGCACCTTTCGTCATTGCCAAACTCGCCATATATCCGCCAAAACTCCAACCAAAAATACCAATTCTGCTTTTATCTACATAAGATTGATTTCCTAGCCATTTTGCAGCCGTTATTTGATCTTCAATTTCTAAAGCTCCCAAATTCATATAGGTAGATTTCTTGTATTTTGTGCCTTTGTATCCTGTTCCACGTCCATCTACGCAAACAATTACATAGCCATTTTGCGCGAGCATATTAAACCAAACCGTGTTTCCATAATCCCAAGAATTGGCAACAGTTTGAGAACCTGGTCCAGAATATTGATACATGAAAACAGGATATTTCTTATTTGCATCGAAGTTTTTTGGTTTGATAATCCACGCATTCATCTGATCTCCCACAGAATTTGGAATCGTGAAAAATTCTTTTTCTACAAAACCATCTGCTTTTATTTTTTTTAAAGCTTCGTCATTATTGCGAAGTTCCTTCAAAGTTTTTCCGTTTTCATCTTTTAAGGTATAAGTGTATGGAATTTTTGCAGACGAAGATGTTTCTATAAAATAGTTGTAATTTTTGCTAAAATCGCCAGAATTATTTCCTTCAGATTTAGATAAAAGTTGAGATTTCCCAGTTTTCAAACTTACTTTAGAAACTACTTTATTGATGCTTCCTTTTTCTGTGGTTTGTATGAAAACTTCTTCCGTTTTTGGGTTGTAGCCATAATAATCTGTTACTTCCCAATTGCCTTTTGTGATTTGTTTTTTCAAACTTCCATCTTCATTATACCAATACAAATGGCGATTTCCATCTCTTTCGCTTCCCCAAATAAAAGAATTGTCATCCAAAAATTCCATGGTTACATTATCGGTATCAATCCATTTTTCATCGGTTTCTGTGAACAATTTTTTTGCAATTCCTGTTTTTGTATTTATTTTTAAAACATCCGATGCGTTTTGTATTCTTTGAGAAGTTATAAGAATGATTTCATCTGCTTTTGAGGTTTGAATGACATTTGAAATGTAATAATTTTTAAATTGCCCTAAATCTATTTTTGAAAGTTTTCCAGAATTTAATTGGTAAAGAAAAGCTGAAACTTCAGAGTTTTGTTCTCCAGCTTTTGGATATTTAAAACGCATTTCCGAGGGATAAAGCTGCTTTTCATAAATTGGAATATACATTTCTGGAACTTCGGTTTCGTTGGATTTCACGAAAACAATTGCATTAGAAGAAGCATCCCATTCATATTGTTTTGCATGCCCGAATTCTTCTTCGTAAACCCAATCTGCAAGTCCGTTTAAGATTTTATTTTTCTCGCCATCTTTGGTAATTTGGGTAATTTTTTCTGTTGTTAAATCTTGATAAAACAAATTATTATCAGCGATGAAAGCTACTTTGCTTCCGTCTGGAGAAAAAGAAGGTTCTTGAATGTAGTTTCCATTATTTAAAGCTAATTTTTTGTTAGAAATTAAATCTTTTACCTCAAATTTCCCGAGAAATGAATGTCTGTAAATGGGTTGGCTTTCTGTAAGCAATAATATTTTAGATTCATCTGCAGAAAATTCATAGCTATCAAAATTTCCATCAACGATATTTCCAGATTTTGTTGAGGTTTTGTAGTCGTATTTTGCAATTCCAGAAGCTTCTATGGTTGCATAGTTTTCGCCATTTTTCAGAGATTTTATGCCTGCAATATTTTTTCCGTAATAATATCCGGAGTAAATTTTTTGGAAAGTGATTTCTTGTGCAAAAAAAGTTGATGCAGAAAATATGGTTAAAAGTAAAATTATTGATTTTTTCATTGTATAGATTTGTAAAACTATCAAATATATACATTTTTTGAAAAACAAAATGAAAAAGTATGATTTGAGACTCTTTTTAATCAAAAAAGGCAACTAATTATTTAGTTGCCTTTTGAGTTTTAATAATCAATTTTCATTAATTATTATAGATTGTGTCATAATATTCTGCTGCCATTCTATCACTATTGAAAGCTACTTTCACATCATCCATAGATTGATGATTGATTTCTCTCCATTTCTTTTTATTATCGTAATAAGTTGGGATTATTTCATTTTCTAAAATATCATAAAGTGCTTCTAAATCATAAGCATCTACATCATAAATGCTCATATTTTCGTAATCTGCTTTCTTCACAACAAAAGAATTTTCGCCATGTTTTGCAAATTCTGGAATCCAACCATCATCAGTAGAAAGGTTTACAGAACCGTTCATAGAAGCTGTCATTCCTGAAGTTCCTGAAGCTTCTCGCGGAACTCTTGGATTGTTCAACCAAACATCTGATCCTTGTTTCATCAGTTTGCTCAAAGATAATTCGTAACCAGTAAGCACAGCCATATTTTTGATGTTTTTACTTTCTTGTACCAAAGAATTGAAAGTAGAAATGGCTGAATAATCCATTGGATAAGGTTTTCCTGCCCAAATTATTTGTACAGGACGATCTGGATTATTTAATAATTTTAAAAATCTTTCTTTGTCTTGCAAAAGTAAATCTGCTCTTTTGTAACCGGCAAATCTTCTTGCCCACACTATCGTTAAAACTTCTGGATCAAATATTTTTCCGCATTGATCTGCAACAGTTTTGAAAAATCTTTTTTTGATGTGTTTTTTTCTTTTATCAAAAGTTACATCATCATTATTTTCTTTGGCTTTATAAAGTGGATGATCTGCCCAATATTTAAATTCTTGTGCATTGGTGATGGATTTTATTTCGCAAATACCGTCATATTTATTCCACATTTCGTTGGAAACTACGCCATGAAGTTTAGAAACTCCATTAGCAATTCTCGCCATTTTCAATGCACAAAGCGAATGATTGAAAATATTGGCATCGCTACCTTTTTCTATAGATTTCACTTCTTCTTTAGAATATCCAGAGAAATAAGACATGTTGTAGCAAAGATCCATGTGGTGTTTTTCATTTCCAGCTTCTTCTGGAGTATGCGTTGTGAAAACCAATTTTTCTTTCACTTTTTGCAAATCTCCATTGTATTTATTCAATAAATAAAATGCTGCAGGAAGACCATGAGCTTCGTTTAGATGATAGACTTCTCTTTCAAAATTCATTTCGTCTAATAATTTTGCACCTCCTTTTCCTAGCAAAATGTATTGCGCTAGTTTTGTAGATTCATTGGCATCATATAATTTATGGCAAATAGTTTTTGAGATATAATCGTTTTCTGGCACGTCTGTAGAAAGGAAAAACATAGGTGCAGAATGGAAAGTTTCTGGAGCTAAGTAATATACTTTTACCCAAACTGGAGCATTGTGTATGTCAATTGTAAATTTTATGCCTGTATCTTGAAGGTAAGTGTAATTTTTTACCGTCCAAGTTGGTTGTAATGTTTGATCTTGATTTCTTGCTTGATCGTAGTAACCATATTTCCATAAAATACCTATTCCTACTAAATCTTGTTTCAAATTGAAAGCACTTCTCATGTGAGAACCTGCTAAAAAACCTAATCCCCCCGAATAAATTTTCAATGCTTGATCTATTGCGAACTCCATTGAGAAGTAAGCTACTTTGTTTGTGTACTTTTTGTTGATGCTGTACGGCATTTGAAAATTTGTAAAATCCATTTGTATTTTTTCTTTATTGTAGTACAAATATAAGAATAAATGCAAAAAATATAGAATTATAGCAGTAAAGAAAGTATGTTTAATGTCAATTTTAATGTTTTTTCATTAAATTTCACAATAATTAAAAACAAGAAGTATCTTTGAAATAATCTGAAAGATGTTTTATCGTTCCGTTTTCCCCAAATTCTACAACGGTGCAGATTTGATTATTATAATCGCCATTTTCTTTCATGTTTCCTTTGGAAATTGTTTCGTAGAAAAAACGACTGTTTCCAAGATTGAAAATTTCTGATTCTTTCCATTCTATATGGTTGTATTTCCTGAAAATAGTACGGAATAATGCTAAAATTCGTTTGCCACCTTCTACTTCTTTCATTGGAGGAATCCAAATTTTGCTATTTTCATCAAACCATTTCCTGAGATTTTCTACGTCTAATGTATTCAAATCCTGCATAAAAGAAGTTACTTTACAATCCATTCCCATAGATACGATAATTTATTGTATTTAGATTGAATAGTATTTTAAACATTAATAATTCTTATTTTTTCAAGTATTATTTTTTATCTAAAACCTTGTTTATCGTAATCAAATCATTCACATAAATTTTATGAAAATCAAAACTTACATAAGCATAACCGATATCTCCCCAATCTTCTCCCCAAGAATTTTTTATAATAAAATAATCTCCATCATATCCTACAATATTTACAGCATGACCTCCGTAATGTGTGGTTTCGCTATCTGTTCTTACTAATTTGTAGATACCATTATTTTCTAATGCATCTTTGAAAAAAGTTTCTCCATACATTCTTTTTCCATACATTGCTGGTAAAAGTGAACCATCTGCCAATTTTTGAATTTGATAACCGCCACTTTCTATGGTAATTGGGTTGCTTGTGGAAGCAATTCCTTTTCTCCAACCTCCAGTATAAATATGGTAACCAACAGGAATAGATTTATTGGTGAGTAATAGTTTTTTTACAAAATTCGGATTTCGGATAGAATCTATCGGATAGGTTTTTATAGCATAATTTGGAATGTATTTTTTCGCAAGTGGAACATAATTTACCAATAAACTTACAGGTCCTACATCTGCTTCTAGTATTACTTTTCTTAGTTTTATATCGTCATCATTTATTTTGTATTCCCAATTTGGATTGTAGGGCAATTCTTTTTCTTCCAATAATCCATATTTTGGTAAGGTTACCACATATTCGCTCAAGATTGCTCCAGATCTGAAATCTTTTTGAGTAAAATCAATTGTTTTCATAGCTGCATAAATGTATTTTTCGCTTAAATCTGGGAAAGAATTTGGCAAAATTTCTATAGCTGCTGCTACAGCAAATGCTGTACAAGTTCCTCTTTGTCCTTGGTTTTTCACAGAACTTTGTAGGTTTCTGTAATCCAATTTATCTTGTGCAAATAAGCTGATAGTAAATAAAAGTAGCAAAAAAGTGATTTTGTTTTTCATGATTTCTAAGATTAAATATTATTCAAAATTAGATTTAATTTGGTTTAATTTCAATACGTCAATTGCCTTATTATCAATTGTTAATATAAAATTTAGTATTTTTAAATAAAATTATACGTCAATTGCCTAATTGATTTGTTTCATATTTATCGCCAATTTTGTTGAACTTAGAATTATTAATATTTATTAGTTTTATTCAACTACTAAGTCTTCTATATTTATTTAAAATGAATTTAAAAAATGTATATCCGTAAATAGTAATAATTACAGAATCTCCGTAAACTTTGCTAAATGAAATGCCTTTGCGAGCTTCAAAAGGAAGATAAATAAAAAAACTTTGCGAACTCTGCGTTCAAAATTTTATTATGACAAACAACGGACATACTTAAAAAAAATCAATCTATAAATCATAAATTATGAAAAATTATTTAAATAAAATACTAGCACTTTTCATACTCTTATTATTTGTGCAAAAAATTTCTGCCAATGCTGCACAACCAGGAATTTGGAATGCAGGTGGAACTGTTTTCACGATGATGTATCCAGAAGATTCTGCAACTTTCAAAAAAGTGCAAATGCAACAGGAAAAAATTTATATGCAAATTTATCCCGGTTTTGCAGTGGTTAAAGGTTGGTATAAAATGAAAAACACCTCCAAAACCTATCTGAAATTCAAAATGGGTTATCCCGTAAATGGAATTTATTATGGTGGTGCAAATGATTTGAATGAAGTACATCTAGATTCTCTTTCGCAATTCAAAATCTATTCTAATCAAAGAGAATTACCTTTAATAAAAACAAAACCTAATATAGAAACAGTACAATCCATCAATGCTTTTAGCGATAATTGGCTAGTTTGGGATATGAATTTTCTTCCAGATGAAACCAAAATTATAGAAGTGTATTTTTTGGTAGAAACAAACAATGGTAAAATTACAAAAGGTTATAATGCAGATAATTATAATGCTTTTATTTATTTAGTAGAATCTGGAAATATTTGGAAAAATCCGATAGAAAAAGGCGAGTTTTATGTACAAATGATGCAAGGTTTGCAAGAAAAAAATATTCACGGAATATCAAACAGTTTTGGCTTTTTGTGGAATAAAAATCTTACGATAGCAAAAGGTATAAAAACTAATTTTTCTCCTACACAAAAGGATAATTTAATAATAACCTATTCCGAAAGAAATGAGAATTTTAAATTTTCAGACATCGTTTCTCAAAAAGAAAAATGGTATGCTGCAATAGATCAATTTTCTAAAATTGCAGTACAAGAAAGCTACACAGAAAAATTTCCTGATAAAAATCCTTATGAAGTTTCAACTTCAGTTTTAAGTTATTTTCCGATGATTTTGATGGCGGTAATTATGTTTTTACCTTATTTATTAATCGGTGCATTGGTGTTTATTGTAGTTATTTTAATAATTAAAAAACGCAAAAAAAGAAAACAATAAAATTGTAATTCAAGCCAATGATTCTTTACTTTCTATTACTAATTTTCATTATTTTTATAATGCTATTTGTGATTGTTTTTCTCTTTTTTAATAAAGAAAAAAGCAATCATCAAATAATTGTGAACACCATCGAAAAAAATATAGAAGCAGAGAAAATAATTTATACAAAGCAAAAAAATCATATGTTACAGCTTTGTCAAACTGCAAAATGCACAGAAAATGCTATGAGAAATATTGAAGAAAATTTACAAGAAATTGCTCCATCAGAAAATCTTATTTTTGATCAACAAATTGAAAATATTTCGCAATTTTCCGAAATTTCATTAGATTTTATTCAAATTTATGGCAAAATTTTAAGATAGATTCAAAAAAATAAAAAGAATGCCAAGCAGAATTATAATTTATTTTTTTTAGCAAAAAAAATCGCTACGATATTGAATAATGTGTTTGTAATCTTGCATTAATTCTATTCAATTTCAATCCTTAAAGTTTAAGTTTTCCTAAATTTTTAAATTCTATTTTCTTTCGTAAATTTGTAACCTAAATTATGGAAAATATTACCTCAAAAAAAGTCGCATTTCATACCCTCGGTTGCAAATTAAATTTTGCAGAAACTTCTACTATTGCTCGTCAATTAGCTGCAGAAGGTTTTGAAAAAGTAACTTTTGATGATTTTGCAGATGTATATATTATCAATACTTGCTCGGTTACCGAAAATGCTGATAAAGAATGTAAACATCACGTAAAACGAGCACAGAAAGCAAATATAAATGGTTTGGTAATCATCGTTGGTTGTTATGCTCAACTAAAACCCGAAGAAATTGCTGAAATTACAGGTGTAGATTTGGTTTTGGGAGCGAAAGAAAAATTCAACATACTTTCTTATATTGATGATTTGCAAAAATCTGAAGACAAAGGAATTGTGCATTCTTGCGAGATAGAAGAAACCGATTTTTTTATAGGAAGTTATTCCATTGGAGATAGAACTAGAGCTTTTTTGAAGGTTCAAGATGGTTGCGATTACAAATGTACTTATTGCACTATTCCTTTAGCAAGAGGAATTTCCAGAAGCGATACCATAGAAAGTGTGGTGAATAATGCCAAAGAAATTGCAGAAAAAGGCATCAAAGAAATCGTTTTGACGGGTGTAAATATCGGCGATTATGGAAAAGGCGAATTTGGAAATAAAAAACACGAACATACTTTTCTCAATTTAATTGAAGCTTTAGACGAAGTAGAAGGTATAGAAAGATTGAGAATTTCTTCCATTGAACCGAATTTATTAAAAGACGAAAGCATAGAATTGGTCGCAAATAGCAAGAGATTTGTACCACATTTTCATATTCCTTTGCAAAGTGGAAGCGATGATTTATTAAAGAAAATGAAACGCCGTTATCTTACAGATCTTTATAAAAATAGGGTTAATAAAATACGAGAATTGATGCCAAATGCTGCAATTGGAGTAGATGTAATTGTAGGGTTTCCAGGAGAAACGGAAGAATTATTTTTAGAAACTTATAACTTCATCAAAGAACTTCCTATTACTTACCTTCATGTTTTTACCTATTCTGAAAGAGAAAATACAGAAGCGACAGATTTTGAAGGAGTTGTGCCTATTTCTGTGCGTAAAAACAGAAATAAAATGATGAGAATTCTTTCTGAAAAAAAGAAAATGGAATTCTATCATTCTCAAATAGGAAATACGCTTCCCGTTTTGTGGGAACACGAAAATAGAGATGGATTGATGTACGGTTTTACGGAAAATTATGTTCGAGTTCAAAAACCATTTGACATCAATTTTTGTAATGAAATAGAGCAAGTTCAATTAGAAAAGACAGAAGCGAATGGAAATGTTTCTGTAATCCCATCATTTGAAAATTTTTTAATTAATTCTTAAATTTAATTTCGAATTTCTTTTTTATTGTCTTTAATAGTATTAATTTTAGAGTTTTACTTTATTAAAAATACTATTAAACATGAGAAATAAATTTTTACTTTGGGGAGCAATTTTAGTAATTTGCTGTTGGGCAATTGCTATTTTTCTAAATAATTATTGGTGGATTCCCGTAGTTTTAACAGTTATTTATGCAATTGGTATTTATAATGCCAACCAAACTAAACACGCAATTCTACGTAATTTTCCTGTTTTAGGATATTTCAGGTACTTTTTTGAAAGTGTTTCTCCAGAATTGCAACAGTATTTTATTGAAAGAGAAACAGACGGAAAACCATTTCCAAGAAATCAAAGATCTGCAACCTATAGAAGAGCAAAAAATCTTGGAGATACCGTTCCTTTCGGTACGCAATTAGAAATAAATCATCGTAAATACGAAGGTTTAAAGCATTCTATTTATGCAAAACAAGCTTCCGAAGAATTACCAAGAGTTTGGGTAGGAAACGAGCAATGTTTGCAACCTTATCACGCTTCACTTTTCAATATTTCTGCAATGAGTTTTGGTTCTTTGAGCGATAGAGCACAAGTTGCATTGAATAAAGGAGCGAAAAAAGGAAATTTTTATCATAATACAGGAGAAGGTGGTGTTTCTCCACATCATCTTGAAGGAAATGGAGATTTATGCTGGCAAATTGGTACAGGATATTTCGGTTGCAGAGATGAAGAAGGAAAATTTTCTGATGAATTATTTAAAAAATATGCAACATTACCGAATGTAAAAATGGTAGAAATAAAACTATCTCAAGGTGCAAAACCAGGTCATGGTGGAGTTTTACCAGCTATAAAAAACACGCCAGAAATTGCAGCAATCAGACATATAAAACCATTTCAAACTGTGCTTTCGCCACCTTCGCATTCTGCATTTTCTGATGCTGAAGGATTATTAAATTTTGTAAAAAAATTGAGGGAATTATGTGGTGGAAAACCTGTTGGTTTCAAGCTTTGCATAGGAAACACCCATGAATTTGAAGAAATTTGTGAAGAGATGGTGAAGCAAAATATTTTCCCAGATTTTATCACAATTGATGGAGCAGAAGGTGGAACAGGAGCTGCGCCTCCAGAATTTTCTGATGGAGTAGGAATGCCTTTAGAACCAGCGCTTATTTTTGTGAACAAAACATTGATAGAACATGGTGTAAAAGACAAAATAAAAGTAATAGCAAGTGGAAAAGTGCTTACGTCTTTAGATATTCTTCGTGCACTTTCTATGGGTGCAGATATGTGTAATAATGCGAGAGGTTTTATGTTTGCATTGGGCTGCATACAAGCTTTGAGATGCAATACAAACGCTTGTCCAACTGGAGTTGCCACACAAGATAAAATGCTGATAAAAGGATTGGATGTTGCCGATAAAAGCGAAAGAGTGTATCATTTTCACAAAAATACTTTGCATACTTGCAATGAATTGATAGCTGCTGCAGGAAAAACTTCTTATGATGAGGTAGATGCAAGTTTGTTTATGCGAGGAGATGAATTTGAGCATTTATCGGATGTGTATTTTCCAAATATTTTGAGTACAAAAAGGGTTTAAAAAGAATATAGGATGTAGAATTTATATAAACAGCCCGCAACTTGTATCACATTCTTTTTAGCCACGAATGCACGAATAATTTAACATTATTTTGCTTAAAATTTATGATTGAATTAGAAAATATTCGTGCATTCGTGGCTAAAGATCAAGCATTAGTCTGCAAAAAGGGTTTAAAAAGAATATAGGATGTAGAATTTTTAAAAATTTATGCTAATGATGTTTTACTTTTATAATTGAATATTAGGTTATAATTTTTTTTATCTGTCTTTTTTTAATAATTAAAGATGTAATCCAAACCAATAAAAGAAAGGCTAATATCAGTATTTTTGTTTGGTTCATTTCTGGAAAAAAATTATTTAAGGAATGAAAAGCCGACACTGCAAGTAATGAATTTGTACTATCTGCCACTTTTCCTATTCCCCAAGTTCCTACTATTAAAATACCAAAAAACAATAAATTAGAACTGGTAATTTCAAAATTTAAATGCCAAACAAACCATAATGTTGCAACGATAAGAATATTTAAAAATGGAGGCAAAGGTTTTAATTCTTCTCGTAAAAATCCACGCCATCCAATTTCTTCTAAAAGTCCATACATTAAAATTGCAGTAATTGCTGCGAATGAAATTGTACCTTTTAAATAAAATTCAACACCTAAAATTACAGCAATTGGAAGTATCCAAAAAAGTAAAAATGGAACAATTGTGTTTTTGTAATTCCCTTTTAAGCTAAGGGTTGGTTTTATTTTAAAAATAGAAAAAGCTACTAATGCACCAATTGCAGGTCCAATTCCTTGTAAAAGTACTTTAATGAAATCAATAGAAACACCATCTAATAGTGCAGTTTTATTGGTTAAATATCGAAATGTAATTGCGATAGCATAAAAAGTAAAA
The DNA here is from genome assembly GCA_964292185.1 of uncultured Frigoriflavimonas sp. Taxonomy (GTDB): domain Bacteria; phylum Bacteroidota; class Bacteroidia; order Flavobacteriales; family Weeksellaceae; genus Frigoriflavimonas. The sequence continues at coordinate 934 of CAXYUO010000041.1, read as the reverse complement.
ATGGCTAAGTAATTAATTTTTGATTTCATTTTGATTATTTAAAATTAGATTTCAAAAGTATAAATACGAATGCACAAAAAAATTGACGATAGGTAAGAAATGAAGATTTTACGATATTTTTTTTCTAATTCTACTTAAACTTTCAGCAGTAATGCCGAGATATGAACAGATAATTTTTAATGATGTTCTTTGGAGAATTTCGGGTCGTTCTTTTATTAATTTCAAATATCTTTCTGTTGGCGAAAGTGCTAAAAGATTTATTTGTTCAGATTGTTTTCTGATAAACATGGCATCAGAAATTGCTTTTCCGATAAATATTCCTTTCTGTGATTTTGAATATAATTCTGTCAAATTCTTATAACTTATAGACCAAATAATCACATCTTCCAAAGCTTGGGTTTTTATTACAGTAGAAGTTTGAGTTAAAAATGAGAGATAATCGCTAAAAATTTGCTTTTCGTAGAATAAATTAATGCAAATATCCTTTTCTTCTGCCAAAACAAAGTGAGCAACCGAGCCGAAAATAAGTATGTTAATGTATTTTTCGGTTTTAAAATAATCTTTAATAATTTCATTTTTTTCAAATGAGCGAACTTGTATATTTTTCGAGAATTCTTTCCATAAATCGATGTCTGCTATATAAAATTGATCAAATATTTCTTTAATTTTTTCAGGTGTAGGTTGTTCCATAGAATATCTGCTATCATTCATTTAAAAAAATAGGCACATTATTTATTTCAAATATAATGAAATTGAAAGTGTATAAAAAATAAAAAAAGTTTATCGAAAATAAATTCAATAAACTTTTTTTAGTTTGATAGCGTTTTCTCTAAAATAATTTTAAAATTATAGTTCTGCAGCAGTTCTTGTAGTAGTGTTATATACTTGTAGATTGAAAACAAAGCTTATCTCTGAATATTATATAGATACACCG
>CAXYUO010000040.1:0-14958 GCA_964292185.1 uncultured Frigoriflavimonas sp. | reverse complement strand
ACAATGCAGAAAATTTGAGCAAAAAAGAAATTGTGGCACACAAATCAAAATTCCAAATAATTTTAGACAAAGAAAATGGAGAGTAATTTCGCAATGACTTTATTGGTATTTCTTGGAGCAGCCATTATCATGGTTCCGCTCGTGAGAAAATTTGGTTTTAGCTCCGTAATTGGCTACATTTTGGGAGGTATTATCATTGGTCCATTTGTATTAAAATTAACAGGAAACCAAGAAGAAGACGTGATGCATGTTACAGAATTTGGCGTGGTAATGTTGCTTTTTTTGGTAGGTTTGGAGATGGAACCCAAGAAATTTTGGGCAATGAGAAAGAAAATTCTTGGATTAGGGTTGTCTCAAGTTTTACTGACTACAGGGATAATTTATGGAATTCTATATTTTTTTAATTGGAGAACAGATGAAGCTTTGGCTATTGCATTGTGCTTTTCGCTCTCTTCTACAGCTATAGTTTTACAGATTTTACAAGAAAAAAATATTTTCAATTCGGCTGCCGGAAAAGCATCGTTTTCAAATTTATTATTTCAAGATATTGCATTTATCCCAATATTAGCATTATTGCCTTTTATTGCACAATATCACCCAAAAGAAAAAGAAACTGTAGCCACTCTTCTCATACAAAAATTGCCAGAATGGATGCAAAGTTCATCGGTAATTTTGGGTGTGATTTTATTAATATTTTTGGGTAGATTTATTTTTGTTCCATTTTTGAGGTATGTTTCCAAAAGTAATATGAGCGAATTGCTCACAGCTTCTGCATTATTCCTTGTTTTGGGCGTTTCAGAATTGATGACAATTGTAGGTTTAAGCCCTGCTTTAGGAACATTTATAGCTGGTGTAATGCTTGCCAATAGCGAATTTCGCCACGAGATGGAAGCACAAATAGATCCTTTCAAAGGTTTGTTTCTTGCCGTATTTTTCGTGAGTGTAGGTGCAAGTATCAATTTTGGAATTATTCTAGAAGATCCTATCCTCATTTTCAGTATGGTTTTGATGGTTTTAATTGTGAAATTCACTGTTCTTTTTGGTATTGGTAAATTTTTTAAATTAAGCAATGATCAAAATTTTCTATACGCTTTTGGGCTTTCACAAGTAGGAGAATTTGCATTTGTATTGTTAAATTATTCTGTAGGATTATTTTTAATTAGCAAAGAATTAAACGCTCAATTGATGGCTGTAGTTGCTATTACGATGATTATCACACCTTTTGTAATTTTGATAAATGATCATTGGATTGCACCCAATTTCAATACAAAAAGGGAAGAAAATAACGATTTGCTTTTGCCAGATACCTTACAACCTAGAAGAATAATCATCGTAGGATTTGGACATTTCGGGAGTACAGTTGGAAGACTTTTGCGAGCCAATAAAATAAGATCTACTATTTTGGATCATGATTCTGATCGGGTGAAATTATTACGAAGTTATGGTTTTAAAGTATTTTATGGTGATGCTACAAGATTGCCTATTTTGCGACAAGCAGGTGCAGAAACTGCAGAAATTTTGGTGCTTTGTTTAGATGATTCTGAAGCTAATAAATATATTATAGAATTGGCGAAAGAAAATTTTCCGCATTTGAAAATATTCGTGCGTGCTAAAAATAGAACTGATGCTTACGATTATTTAAAACAAGACGTGAATCACATTTACCGAGAAACTTTGGGAACAGCTGTAAATATGGCAGTAGATTTACTTCACGAAACAGGAATGCGAAAATATATGGCTCGCAGAATGGGCAAAAGATTTACACTAATTGATAGAGCATCTGTGCGAAAATTGGCACAAGAAGATTCTAAAGACGGACTTTATTTCAGCACAAAAGAATCTTTGAAATTAGAAGAAAATCTCCTCAATTTTGATAGTCTTTCTTTTGATGAAGGACTTTGGAAAGAAAATGAAGAAGAAGATAAAAATTTGGATTAAATTAATAGTTGGAAGTTTGAAGCCCGAAGTCTGAAGTTCAAATTACACGCATCTATTTATTAATTTTAATAATTATACGAACAAAAAAAAATAAATAATACCAATTTTGAATATTAAATATTTTGTTTTATCATTAAGGCATTAAGATTCATTAAGACTTAATTTACTTAATGCCTTTATGGTTTTTTTATAGTAAAGCATTCTCACTTAAAGCCTAATTAATAAATATAGTTGGTATAATTTCTCTCAAAATTTTTAAAACTATAAACGACTTCAGACTTACGACTTCAAAATTAAATCATTTCACAGAAACACTTCCACTGCTGCTTTCCGATTTTGAAATTGCAGGATTTCCTATTTTTTTAATCTTGATAGAACCGCTTGAAGAAGCACTTGCATCTATTTTTTCAGAAACCATCGCTTTTATATCTCCAGAAGAAGAAGCTTTCATAGTTCCTCTTTTTATTTCTAAATTTTCTCCGTAAATATCTCCACTAGAACTTGCAGATAAATCTCCATTTTGTATTTTTCCTTCCACTTTTATCGTTCCGCTAGAACTTACTTCAATAGTTCCGACATCTGCCCAAATTTTACCAAGAAAATCTCCACTGCTGCTTACTTTTAATGATAATTTGTTGTATTGCAAATCTCCATTTATGGATCCAGAACTGCTCACTTTTGCAGCCATTTCGTTACCAGAAAATTGATCTTTCAAAACAATTTCACCTGAACTATTGGCTTCTATTTTTTCTAAATTTTTTGCATATACTTTCACCAAAACTTTATTTGTAGAAATACTGTTTTTCCAAGAAGAATTGCTTTTCACACCTATTTTCATGCTTCCATCATCTTGCAAAGCAGCATCAATAAAATCTAAAATATCATCTGGAGCAGAAATAACTACTTTGCTTACATCAGATTTATAAACTTCAGTTTTTATGGCATTTGAAACCTCAATTCCTGTGAAATTTTCATTGATGGTTTTTTCTTTTATCGGTCCTTTTCCTTCGTTTCCATTCCAAGAAAAATCTATTCCGTTTCCACCACTTTTTCCATCAGAACTGCTTATTTTCACACAAGAAGTAGTAATTAATAATAAGGAAGTAAATAATAGTGTAAAATATTTCATAATGCTGGTTTTAATTAAAATTTAGAAACGATTTCCACAAAAATATACATTTTAATCTAAAAAATTGTATATTTCAAACACTTTAAAAATTCAACGTAAATGAAAAATATTTTTCCAATAGCAGTAGTTTCTATTTTGGCAGCAACTACTTCTTGTTCTACAATTTCTAATTCTAATACTTCTTCGATGCAAAAACCTAGCATTTCTGCAGAATTGGCAGATAATCCTTTCATGCACAAAAGTCCATTACAATATCAAGCTCCAGAATTTGATAAAATAAAAGACGAACATTACGAACCTGCTTTTGAATTTGGATTGAAAATGCACCTTTTTGAAATTGATGAAATTGCCAATAATACAGCAACTCCAACTTTTGAAAATACCATTGTAGCTTTAGAAAATAGTGGAGAAATTTTGAAAAGAGCACAAATAGTTTTCGGAAATCTTACAGGATCCAATACCAATCCTACTTTGCAAGCTTTAGACGAAAAGTACGCTCCAATTTTTGCCGGACATGCTGATAAAATTTATTTAAATGATAAATTGTACCAAAGAATAAAAGCGATAGACGCTAATAAATTGCAAGGTGAAGACAAGAGATTGCTAGAATATTACAAACAAAATTTTGAAATTGCTGGTGCAAATTTAAATACCGCAGACAAAGAAAAACTAAAAGTTGTAAACCAAGAATTGGCAACACTTTCTACCCAATTTTCTAATAAATTATTAGAAGCTAGAAAAAATGGAGCTTTAATTATTGATGATGTAAAAGAATTAGACGGACTTTCTGCAGATCAAATTGCCAATGCTGCAACAGATGCAAAATTGGCAGGAAAAGATGGAAAATACCTTTTAGCATTGCAAAACACAACGCAACAACCTCTTTTGCAAAATCTTAAAAATAGAAATACGAGAGAAAAACTCTTCAAAGCATCTTGGAACAGAGCAGAAAAAAGTGATGATAATGATACAAGAGCAACTTTGGAAAAAGAAGCAAAATTAAGACTTCAAAAAGCTAAACTTCTTGGCAAAAACTCTTTTGCTGATTGGAAATTGCAAGATCAAATGGCGAAAACTCCAGACAAAGCCATCAATTTATTATCACAATTGGCAAAACCTGCTGTAGAAACTGCAAAGCGAGAAAGCAAGGAAATTCAAGATATGATTGATAGCCAAAATGGTGGTTTTAAAGTTGAACCTTGGGATTGGAATTTCTATTCTGAACAAGTGCGAAAAGCAAAATACGATCTTGATGAAAACGAAATAAAACCATATTTTGAAGTTACAACCGTTTTAGAAAAAGGTGTTTTCTACGCAGCAGAACAGTTTTACGGAATTTCTTTCAAAAAAAGAACAGATTTGCCGGTTTATCATCCAGATGTTGTAACCTATGAAATTTTCGATAGAGATGGAAAATCTTTAGCCATTTATTATTTAGATTTCTACACCAGAAGCAACAAAAATGGTGGAGCTTGGATGAATAATTTGGTAGATCAATCTCATATGAAAGGTACAAAACCTGTGATTGTGAATGTTTTCAATTACCAAAAACCTGCACCCGGAAAAGTTTCATTAATCAGCTATGACGATGTTTCTACGATGTTCCATGAATTTGGGCATACTTTACACGGACTTTTTGCAGATCAGAAATATGTATCACTTTCTGGTACGGCAACTCCAAGAGATTTTGTAGAATTTCCATCACAAATTAATGAATTTTTTGCTTTAGAACCAGCAGTTTTGAAGAATTATGCCCTACATTATCAAACCAAAAAACCAATGCCACAAGCTTTGGTAGATAAAATAAAAAAAGCAGCCAGCTTCAACCAAGGATATTCTACAACAGAATTGGTTTCTGCAGCAACTTTGGATATGAGTTGGCATTCTGTAACCGATGAATCACAATTGAAACCAACTTTAGAATTTGAAAAAGATGTCTTGAATAAATTTGGTTTTACATTGAATGCAGTTCCGCCAAGATACCATTCTCCATATTTCGCACACGTTTTTGGAGGTGGATATTCCGCAGGATATTATGCTTACATGTGGAGCGATATGCTCAATTCTTCTGCGTGGGATTACATTTCTAAAAACGGCGGAATGACGAGAGCAAACGGCGATCGATTTAGAAAATACATCCTATCTATCGGAAATTCTAAAGATTTGAATGTTGCTTTTAAAGAATTTACGGGTAAAGATCCAGATATTAAAGCTTTGTTGAAAGATAAAGGGTTTGTAAAATAAGATCTGAAATTTTATTTAAAATACCGCCTTTTTTGGGCGGTATTTTTAGTTGTAGTAACACGGATTGGAAATCCGCGTTATCGGGGGTTGATTAATTTTAAAACTAACTTTTGCAAAAAAATCTTTATAAATAAAGCATTGTGGTAGAACAGAATTATGATTTATGTAATACTACTCAAATGCTTCTTCAATATTCTTCAACTCTGCAAAAAGAAATTCCGAGTCATCTTCTCTACTCGCAAAACTATATACAATATCTTTAATTTCTAAATCAATTACAGGATGCACATCACCAACACTTAAAGGTTGCTCATTATTAACAGTCCATTTAAATGCTCCTGCTGATGAAGCTGCGACTAAATATCCGTGAGTGTAATCAGGCGTTAGGAATGCTGAATGCGTTTCAAGGTTTTCAAGTGTGAACCTTTTATCATTTTTGCTCGCTAAAACAACAGCATATAATGCAAATAATCCTTTTCCTGAACTCCATTTTAGTAAAGATTTCATAGCCTCTTCCTTTGCATCATAGTTTTCACTTTTTTCTTCAGTAGAAAGTTGTGCAATATCCATTTTCGCTATTTGAGGATTTTCAAAACCTTTAAAAAAGTTTTTTTCATCTTTATAGTCTGATGGTGCGTAAAGTTTTTTATGATGATAAACAACTAAAAAAATAAATGTTATCAAAATTAATATTGGAAATACAATTAAAAAATAAATTAGTACAATTCTTTCTTCAGTTACCAAATTCTTTCCAGAAAATCCAACTACTAAACAAGCAAATCCATAAATTAAGGAAATAAATAATGCTATTATTCCTAGTGGATTTTTCGTCAATCCTTTTGCTTGATTCATAAAATCATTCATTATTTTTATTTAGTTCGCTAAAATACACAAAATCCATCCCCAAACAATCATACCACCCAACATTTTTTACGAAATACTCCCTAAAAAAACAACATCTCTAAAACCCCAAAAACTTTCATTCATTTCTTCACGAATCTATCAATTTTCCCGGAAAGTTTCTCGCACCTTCGTAACGAGCTTTCCGGTAGAGCGGAAAACCTCAAACACCCTTGTTTTATATTTTCCGACAAGTGGGAAAGGGCAAAACACCCTCGCTACAGACTTTCGGGAACCTCCGAAAGCTTGTCGCACCCTAGCTTGGAACTTTCGGGTAAAAATTTTTGAAATGAAACTGTTTTTTGAAATTGCCACAAATATGTGTACCGTCATTGCGAGGAACGAAGCAATCCTTTGAAGGTTTAAGCTTGCCGATTGAGATTGCTTTCCCGAAGAATCGGTACAGGCTTTTCCTCGCAATTACAACTCTATATTTTAGACTTATCATTCATCTATACTGTTGAAAATAGGAATATATTGAAATTGCTTTTAAAGCTGATATAAAATAATTTAGAAATAAATCTATCAATATTTCATACAATGTATTAAATTTACTTCGCTTTTAATTTAGCAACAATGGAAACAACACTGAATTATAATAATGAAAATAAAAAATTTTTATTTTAAAACAAAATCGCAATTCATTTTAAACCAAATTATTTCAGTACATGACAAAAAATAAAATGTGAAAAACTAACCACAAAAGCAGATGTTTTTTAGACTAAAAAAGATAAAAAAAGTTGAAAGTCAAATATTTTTAAACTTATTTTAACTTTTGAACTACTTTTTAAGCATTTTCCATTTGTTTCTTTTACTTCTATTTTATATCTTTTTTAATGAATCAGTGAAACCTAACAAAGTGGTTAGACGAAGTCAATCTTCGATTTGTGGTTTAAAATTTTTGTCATGTACTGAACCAAATTATAGTAAAACGTTTTTAGGAATTTCAATTGGAAAACGCAGAAACAATTTTACAGCAGTTTTGCCAATACAATACTATGTAAGTGCAGAGGAATTGCAAAATATTTTACTTGAATTTAAGATGAAATAAATTTTAATCTATACTTTAAAATGACATTAACCCAAGAACAAAAAGAGATTATCAATTCTACTGGAGACATTAGAATAAATGCAGTTGCAGGTTCTGGTAAAACTACTACCGTAATAGAATATGCAAAAGCAAGACCTATAAATAGTAAAGTTCTTTATCTGGTTTTCAATAAATCTGTGAAATTAGAAGCTATTAAAAAATTTGCTGAACAAGGGGTTCATAATGTTCATGTAGAAACGGCTCATTCTTTAGCTTTCAAACATATAGTTTACAAAAATGGTTACAAAATAAAAACTAATGATTACAAAGCAAATGAAATTGCAGATTTACTAAAACTTACAGGTAATGGAGAAAAACACGCAGAATATATTGTAGCCAATCACATCATAAAGTGTATTTCCTATTTCTGCAATAGTGAAAAAGCAAAAATGCAAGAAATCAATTATTTAAACACCATTTCTGATCCTAAAGCAAAAATATTTGTTACCACATTTTACAAATACATCACCACACAAGCAAGGATTTTATTAGGAAAAATGAACGATGGAACTATAGAAATTACCCATGATTTTTATTTAAAAATGTTTCAACTATCAAATCCAGACTTGAATTATGATTATATTCTTTTTGATGAAGGACAAGATGCTTCTACGGTAATGCTAAATGTTTTTTTGAATCAAAAAGCTACAAAAGTGATTGTAGGAGATACGCATCAGCAAATATATGCGTGGCGTTTTGCTGTAAATTCTTTAGAAAAAGCAGAGTTCAATACCTATCAGCTTTCTACAAGTTTTCGTTTTAGCCAAGATATTGCAAATCTTGCGATGGATATTTTAAAATTTAAAAAAAATACTAATCAAAAAATTAAAATTACAGGCAAAGGAAATAGTACAGATTTAAAAACAAAAGCTGTTCTTGCAAGAACAAATCTCGGCTTACTTTTGAAAGCTATTGAAATTTCTACTGAAAATAAAAAATTGCAAAGAATTTATTTTGAAGGAAACATCAATTCTTACACTTATGCAGATGAAGGTGCATCTTTGTATGATGTTCTTAACCTATATAATAATAAACGAGCTTTGATCCGTGATCCATTAATAAAGATGATGCAAAACCTGAATGAACTAGAAGATTACATCAAAAAAACAGAAGATGTGCAACTAGGAATGATGGTAGAAATAGTGCGAGAATATGGTAATAAAATCCCAGGAATTATCAAAAAATTAAAAGAAAAACATGTGGAAAACAATGATAGAAGCACAGCAGAAATTATTTTTTCTACCGTTCACCGTTGCAAAGGAATGGAATACGATTCTATACAATTGGTCAATGATTTTATTACGATGGAAAAACTGCAAAGCTTTAAAGAAAATAATAATGCAGATGCAATTTTGATAGCAAAAACTCATGAAGAAATTAATTTGCTTTATGTTGCCATTACAAGAACTAAAAACACGATTTTGATACCAGAAACACTGATTCCAAAAGATTTTCCGAAATCTTCGCAAATTCGTATTTTAAAAGTTTTAGAAGAAGAAATTGATAGTAAACCTATAATTAAACAATTAGATTCTAACTATGTATTTGATCAAATAAGAGAAAATATTGGTAACGAAAATCGCTATGATGAGATTCGAGAAAAACACAAAGATGCATACAAACCTTGGAACACAGATTTAGATAATGAGCTTTCAGAAATGTTTGCAGAAGGTGTGAATACCAAGGATTTAGCAAAACATTTTGGACGAACAAAAGGTGCGATAAACTCTAGAATAAAAAAATTGGAGTTGAGGGAAAACTTTTAGTTAAATAAAATGTTTTAAAAAAATCTCATTCAAAAATTTTGGTAGACGATTTAATAATATATTTCAGAATAAATTAATCTAACATTAAGTTAGTTTTCAATTTGAAAACTTTTAACTATTTTTGTAAATGAAAATTCTTGTAAAGAAAGCAATTTTACACTACATTGATAAATTTCCAAAGGCAAAAAATCAATTGCTTATTTGGTATTTAGACTTTTCAAAATTGCAGTTTGAAAATTTCAATGAATTAAAACAAGTTTACGGAAATGCAAGTATTATCAATAACGAAAGAGTAGTTTTCAATATCAAAGGAAATGATTTTCGGCTATTAGTTTCCATCAATTTTAAACAAAATGCTTGTTATATTATTTGGTTTGGAACACATAAAGAATACGATAAAATAAATGTAAAAACAGTAAGTTTTGATACTTCAATTTTAGATTTTTAATACAAATAAAATGAACTGGAAAATTATAAAAACAGAAGAAGATTATAAAATTGCATCTTTAAGAATGATGGAGATTTTTCATGCATTACCAAACACACCTGAACATGACGAATTAGAATTATTGATGGTTTTAGTTAAAGATTTTGATGAAAAAAACTATCATTTGCCAGAAATTGAACCTTTGGAAATCATCAAATACAAGATGGAAGAAATGGGAGTGAAAAATAAAGATTTGGAAATCTTGATTGGTAGCAAAGGTCACGTTTCTGCCGTACTTTCTGGAAAGCGAGAAATAACTTTGAAGATTGCTCAAAAATTAAAAACATTTTTTAATATTCCTGCAGAAGTATTTTTGCCAAGTATTTAGTCCTAAAATTCATTTACAATTTTAAACTCATGAAATCTCCCCGAGAAATTTTTAAAAATAACCCAAATTTACTTGAAGAACCAGAAGTAGAAGAACTTCTAGAATATTGCGAAGAATTGGAGGAAGAAATAATAGATTTCAAATTTGAAAAAGCCAATAATAAAGAATTAGCGATGAAAGATATGCTGCAAGAAGTGATAAAAGGTTGCAACGATCTGGAAAAAGAGCAAATGGAACACGAGCGTTTCGGCTATGATGCTCCGAATTTTCAAGAATCTATTCTAAATTTGAAAAGGTATATTCTGGATAGATGCAGAGATGAGAAAATTTATCTTTAGAAAGATTTTGCGAAATTTATTTTTCATAAATCACTTGAAAGCTCAATTTTTTCTTTCCTTTTTTCCAATAATCTATTGCTCCAAGATCATTATACGTGGTTTTTCTGCGAAATTCTTTTAAATCTAAATCTAAAATTCCTGCTAAAACAAACTCATCTGTCACAGAAGTTACGGTGAAAACAGGATGTTTATTATCTCCACTTCTACTTTCAAAAACTGCATTGATTAATTTTTTGAATTGATAACCTCGCAAATACGTAAGTTCTTGTTTTTCTAATTTTTGTTGAATAAAACTGTACATCAAAAGTCCTAAAACCTCAATATCTGCTGGAGTTTTTCGGATTAATTGTTCACCAACTTCTATGGCTTCTGGAAATTTTTTAGTATTGATTAAATCATTTAATAGAATATTAGAAACTTCCATTTTTTCTGTATTTGGAGCTTTGTAATCGGTATATAATTTTCCGTAATACAAGTGTTTTGCTTCTATAGAATCTATCAAATTGGGGTCATAATTGAATTGATACACCAATTTTTCATAGAAAAAAGGAGAAGAGGCATCGTTTACATTCTTTTGAATTGATGATAAATCAAGTTTATTTTGTGCATTGCAAATATAAAGCATAAATAGGAAAAGTAGCGTGCTGTATTTTTTCATCTACTTTTTCAAATATTCATCAAAATAATCGGTCACTTTTTGCATCAAATGTACTCTGTCTTTCCCACGAACATTGTGTTCATGTCCTGGATAAACGAAATAATCTAATTGCACACCGTGATCTACTGCTGCTTTCAAAAACTTGATAGAATGTTGCCAAACTACCACATCATCTTGCGCACCATGAATCATCAATAAATTACCTTTCAAATTTTGAACTTTGTTTAGAAGATTTGCATTTTTGTAACCTTCAGGATTTTCTTGCGGCGTATCCATATATCTTTCTGTGTACATAATTTCGTACATATTCCAATCTATAACTGGTCCACCTGCAACTCCAGCTTTAAAAACATCTGGATAAGTGAGCATCAAATTGGTCGTCATAAATCCACCAAAACTCCAACCATGAACGCCCATTTTTGCAGAATTTACGTAAGGCAAAGATTTCAAATATTCTACACCTTTCATTTGATCTTTCATTTCTACAGTTCCTAAATCTCGGAAAACGGCTTGCTCAAATTTCATTCCTCGATTGCTTGAACCTCTTCCATCCATCGTGAAAATAATATAACCATTTTGTGCCATATATTCGTACCAAAGATTTCCTGATGCTGGGAAAGAATTGGTAATCAACTGCAAATGAGGACCATTATAAAGATAAACAATTACAGGATATTTTTTGGAAGCATCAAAATTAGTTGGAAGAATTATTTTTCCATAAAGTGGCGTTCCATCGTCTGCTTTTAGGGTTACATTTTTTATTTCTGGTCTATCATATTTTAATAATGGATTTTCTGAAACCAAAACAGCATTCTTTTTTAGAGAATTTGTGTTGATGATTTCTATTTTTCTTGGTGTATCAGCATTGCTAAAAACATCTAAAAGTTCGCTTCCATCTTTGCTTAAAACTCCAGCATGAACTCCATTTTCTGTATCTAATTTTTCAATTTTAAAATTGCTCCAATTGATTCTGTACAAATGTTTTTCGAGTGGCGTTTCTTTGGTTGCTACAAAATAAACCTGTTTCTTTTTTTCATTAAAACCAAGAATTTCTGTAACCAACCAATCGCCTTTCGTTAATTGCGAAACCAAACCTTTACTTAAATTATAATGAAAAAGATGATTGTAACCCGTTCTTTGGCTTTGCCAAATGAAATCTGTAGTAGAATTTGGGAAAAACAATAGCGGATTTTGCGGTTCTACATATTTCGCATCTTTTTCTTCGAAAAGTGTTGTAATGTAATCTCCAGTTTTAGCATCGTATTGATTCATTTTCAAATCATTTTGACCTCTATTTAAAACGCCCACAAATATAAATTTAGAATCTGGACTCCAAGTTACAGAAGTTAAATATTGATCAGAATCTCCATCAATGCTTACTGCAGTTGTGTTTTTATTTTTAAAATTATAAATAGCCAAAGTTACTTGATGCGAAGTAGAACCAGCCATTGGATATTTTATATTGTGATTTTTAGCCGGAGTTTCGCTCCAATCGATCACAGGATAATCTGCAACCATCGTTTGATCCATTCTATAATATAGAATATTTTCGTTATTTGGCGAAGGAAATGTACCATCTACGATACCAAATTCGCTTCTATGAACGGCTTGTCCGTTTACAATATTTTCGTCTTCATCTTCAGTAATGGCAATTTTTTGTCCATTTTTCAAAGCAAAAAGATTGTTTTTAATCGTATAAAGTACGGTTTGATTATCTAAAATTTTTACGTTTGCAGCATTTTCTTCTAATTTGCTATTGCTTTTTACATTCCAATTATTACCTGTTTTATTCAACCAATAATAATTTCCATTAGATGAAAAGTAGGCTTTATTTCCTTTAATAAATTCTATTGGAGGTAGATTTTTTAATTTTAAATCTGTGGATAAATTTTCATTAATTTTAGTTAAAGAAATGAGAGTATCTACTTTTCCCGATTTTAAATCTGTAGAAATATAGGCGTATTTTACAGCTTGATAATACGATTTTCCATCTTCGGACCAAGAAAACCCTGAAATATTTTTAACTGCAAGATTGCTTCTAAGACCATTCACAGCTTCTGCCATGGTATATTTTTGGTTTTGAGCAAAAGAAATTTGAGAAAATAAAAGTAATAGAATTACTAACTGTTTAAGTTTCATACATAAATTTTAGAAAAGTAAAAATAAGCAAAAATAATTCAGAATAGTTTTTTCTGTTGTGAAAATTAGAATAAACATTACTTTCATTCAAATTTTAAATAAAAACAAACCTAAAAAACTGTAAATTAGCAATTCATACACAAACCTATTAAATGATAAAAAGCGTATTAATCTCGTTCATAAAAGACAAAAATTATAGAACTTTAATTTATACTACATTTTTTGTACTCCTATTGGGAAGTGTTTGTTTTAAATATTTTGAAAATTGGGAATGGATAGATGCAATAAGCTATGCTGTTTCTGTGATGGTAACCACAGGAAATGCAGAAGTTTATCCACAAACAATGCACGGAAAAATATTCAATATTTTCTACATGATCATCTCGGTAATCCTGATTTTATTTTTTGTAAACGTACTATTTCAGCACTTTCACGAAAATAGAATGAGTGCTAAAGTAGAAAATAATGAAAATTAATCTACATTAAATTTTCTGGTTCTAATCAAATCTCCAACTGCATTGATATCATCTCCCATCAATCGATCTTCTTCCAATTTATCTACTTTTGTTCTAATTAAATCATAAGCAGCTTCAACGGATTTTCCACATTTTGCAGGTCTTCTAAATTCTAAACCTTGCGCTGCAAAAAGCAATTCTACCGCCAAAATATTTTCCAAATTCCCTAAAACTTGGTTGAATTTTCTACCAGAAATACTTCCCATAGAAACGTGATCTTCTTGTCCCAAACTTGTAGGTATAGAATCTGCAGAAGCTGGAAAACAAAGAGATTTATTCTCCGAAACCAATGCAGCAGAAGTATATTGTGGAATCATAAAGCCAGAGTTGAGTCCAGAACTTTCTACCAATAATCTTGGTAAACCAAATTTTCCTTCTAATAACAGATAACTTCTTCTATCTGAAATATTTCCTAATTCTGCGGCAGCCAAAGTTGCGTAATCTAAAGGCATTGCCAACAATTGTCCGTGGAAATTACCACCAGAAATAGAAACCTCATCACTCAAAACGATAGGATTATCTGTTACAGAATTGAGTTCTGTTTCTGCAAGATTATTCAAATGTTCAAAAGCATTTCTACTCGCTCCATGAACTTGTGGAACGCATCTCATGGAATACGGATCTTGCACACGATCGCAAAATTCGTGGAAATTAAGATTTTCAGAATTTTTTAAGAATTTTACCATTCTTGCTGCAACTTTTTTGCTACCTTCAAAAGGTCTTAAATCATGCAATTCTTTTTTGAACGGACTTGCAGAACCACGATATGCTTCTAAACTCATGGCTGCAGAAAGATCTGCCAAATCTAGCAAATACTGCATTCTATTTAAACCAACAATTGTGTGAGCTAAGATAAATTGCGTTCCGTTTATTAAACCTAAACCTGCTTTTGGTCCGAGATTTACAGGTGATAAATTGAATTTATTTAAAACTATTTCACTTGCAACCTCTACTCCATTTTCCCAAACTTTTCCCAATCCTAAAAGTGGCAAAACCATGTGAGCTAAAGGTGCCAAATCTCCACTTGCTCCTACAGAACCTTGCTCTGGAATGCACGGAACAATATCATTTTCTATCATGAAAATCAATCTCTCGATAATTTCCATAGAAACGCCAGAAAAACCTTTGGATAAAGCATGCACTTTAGCAATCATCATTATTTTTGATAAATCTTTATGGATGGATTTTCCCACACCAACAGCATGAGAAATAATGAGATTATATTGCAATTGCGCAGTTTCTGATTCAGAAATTTTCACATCGCATAATGGTCCAAAACCAGTGTTGATTCCATAAACTGTTCTATCTGATGCTACAATTTTCTGTACATTGTTGTAAGAATTTTCTATTTGCGCTCTTGCAACATCATTTATAACTGCTTTTTCTTCGCCGTAGATAATTGCGATTATTTGTGCATAAGGAAGCT
>CAXYUO010000039.1:0-15231 GCA_964292185.1 uncultured Frigoriflavimonas sp. | reverse complement strand
TGATAGCGATTTCATTTTCACCATTTATTTGTTTGTTTTGGTTAAAAAAGAAAAATAACAAAGCAATGAAATTTTCTATTAAATTTGAAAAAAAAGAAATGTGGAATTACGGGTTTTATGCAGTAGGAGCAGTTTTATTATCAGACATTCTTTTTTCTTTAGATGTATTACTTTTAAGTTTTTTTATGAATGAAAATGATGTAGCGTACTATAAAGTTGGGCTTTTAATTCCTTTTAATGTTACTTTTTTGGCGGCAACATTTATGCAGAGTGATTTTACAGTTTTTGCGGAAAATAGCAGAAACAAATTGTTTTTAAGGAATTATATTGCTAATTATTATAAATTATTCATTCCAATTTCAAGTATTATTTTTATTTCAGGTTTTTTTTTAAAAAATGAAATTTTGAATTTCTTCTTCAGTTCAAAATATACTGTCTGTCAAGATGTTTTCATAATTTTTTTAGGCACTTTTACTTTAAATATGCTTTTAAGAAATTTATACGGAACCCTGCTTTCCGCTGTAGGAAGAATAAAAATTAGCTCCATTATTTCAGCTATCACTGTGTTTTTATTACTAATTTTTTCATTCGTATTTGTAGATAAATATGGTGTAGTAGGAATGGCTATCAGTTTGTCTTTAAGCTTATTGATTTGTGGAGTACTTTTGATGTTTTCATTTTTTAATTATTGGAAGAATCTAAAATAATTTATCTTTGTAGTAATGAAAATTAGATATTTTATTTTATTCGTACTATTTTCCACAATTTTATCTTGTAGAAATTCTGATGATGTGGCACAAGAAATAGATCAAGATTTAACAATTTACGTAGATTCTGCGGGAATTGATATGCTAAATCAAAATGTAGATTTTTCTTTTAGCAGTATTTCTTTTAATGATATAAATGGTGTAACAGATTCTGCACCAGTTTCTTATAGTTTGTTGAAAAATTCAGACACCATTAATTATATGAAATATGTTTCTGGAGCAAAAAGAATTTTGATAGATTCTTCTAACGTAAATAAAAAAATATACCAATCGAAAATTGCTTTGAAATTTACTAAAACCACGCAAAATTCTGCAATTTATACATTGAATGACACGATGGTTATCAATTATTCTTTCAGCCCAGAAAGATTTCAAATTGATTATGTAATTTACAATAATGCTCAAGTTTTCACGAAAACCATCAATGGCGAAAACACTTTGAAAATCATCAAATAAATTCGAGTTGAGTTCAACATCAATTTAGTAAATTTGCAATTCAATTATAATTTGATAATAATTTTTTTTGTTGAATTATTCATCAATATACAATTCATTTAAGATTAAAATATAACAAATGTTACAAGTTCAGTTTTTAAGAGAAGAAAAAGAAACCGTTTTGAATGGTCTGAAAAAGAAAAATTTCAAAGAATTATCTTTGGTAGACGATGCTATTTCTACAGATGATGCAAGAAAAGCAATACAGTTTCAGTTAGATGAAAATTTAGCGAAAATGAATGCGCTTTCCAAAGAAATAGGAAGTCTAATGCAAGCTGGAAAGAAAGAAGAAGCAGAAGCTGCAAAATTGGCGACATCTGAATATAAAACGGAAATAGAAAATTTAAAATCTGAACTAAAAAATACAGAAGCTAAATTGCAAGAAATACTCTATATTTTACCAAATATTCCGAATGAAAAAGTACCAAATGGAACTACACCAGAAGAAAATGAGAATATTTTTCAATCTCAAGAAGTAGAAGGTTTAGGAGCAGGAAATATTCCACATTGGGAATTGGCAAAAAAATACAATCTGATCGATTTTGAATTGGGAGTAAAAATTGCAGGAGCAGGTTTCCCAGTTTATTTTGGGAAAGGAGCACGTTTGCAAAGAGCTTTGGTTCAATATTTTTTAGATAAAAACGTAGACGCAGGTTATTTGGAAGTTAATCCGCCACATGTTGTGAATGAAGCTTCAGGTTTCGGAACAGGTCAATTGCCGGATAAAGAAGGACAAATGTACTACATCAACGAAGATAAACTGTATCTAATACCAACTGCTGAAGTTCCTGTAACCAATTTGTACCGAGATGTTTTGCTAGATGAAAAAGATTTACCGATTAAAAACACCGCTTTTTCGCAATGTTATAGAAGAGAAGCAGGATGTGATGGTGCCCATGTTCGTGGTTTGAATAGATTGCACCAATTTGAAAAAGTAGACATTGTACGATTAGAAAAAGCAGAAAATACTTATGCAGCTTTGGAAGAAATGGTAAATCATGTGAAAAGCATTTTAGAAGATTTGGAATTGCCTTATAGAATTTTGAGATTATGTGGTGGAGATATGAGTTTCGCTTCTGCGATGACTTATGATTTTGAAGTTTGGAGTGCAGCACAAGAAAAATGGCTAGAAGTTTCATCAGTTTCTAATTTTGAAACTTTTCAAGCAAATAGATTGAAATGCAGATACAAATCTGACGGAAAAACGCAGCTTGTTCATACTTTAAATGGTTCTGCAATGGCATTGCCAAGAATTATGGCGGCACTTTTAGAAAATAATCAAACAGAAAATGGTATTAAATTGCCAAAAATTATCGCAGAATATGCTAAATTTGAGATGATTAATTAATCAAAAAACAAAACATCTATGATCACAACCACAGTAAAAGCTTTTGGTGCAGAATCCAAAGAAGCAGATTTAAAAGAAATGAAAATCCAGAGAAGAGAAGTTGGTACAAATGATATAGAAATAGATATTCTCTTTTGTGGAGTTTGCCATTCAGACTTGCATACAGCAAAAAACGATTGGGGTGGAACGAAATATCCTTCTGTTCCTGGTCATGAAATTGTAGGAAAAATAACCAAAATTGGTGCAAATGTTTCTCAATTTAAAATTGGAGATTTGGCTGCAGTTGGTTGTTTGGTAGATTCTTGTAGAGAATGCGAAAATTGCAAACAAGATTTAGAACAATATTGTAAAAATGGCATGGTTGGAACGTACAACGGAAGAGATAAACATCTTGATGGTCATACTTTTGGTGGATATTCTGAAAAAGTAGTGGTAGATGAAAATTATGTGTTGAAAGTTCCAGGAAATTTAGATTTGGCTGCAGTTGCACCACTTTTATGTGCCGGAATTACTACTTATTCTCCATTGAAACATTGGAAAGTAAACGAAAATTCTAAAGTTGCAGTTGTAGGTTTAGGAGGTTTAGGTCATATGGCAATAAAATTGGCGAAAGGAATGGGTGCTCATGTAAGTTTATTTTCTCGATCACCAGAAAAAAAACAAGATGTTCTTGATTTGGGAGCAGATGAAATTATTATTTCAACAGACGATGCTCATATGAAAAATGTGCAGGGAAAATTTGATTTAATAATAGATACCGTTCCTTACGAACATGAATTAAATGAATACGTGAACTCTCTAAACGTAAGCGGAACTCTCGTTTTACTTGGATTTATTGGAGAATTAAACAAAATGATTTCTACAGTTCCGATAGTTTTGGGAAGAAGATCTATCGCAGGATCTTTGATTGGTGGAATTGCAGAAACCCAAGAAATGCTCGATTTTTGTGGCGAAAAAAATATCGTTTCGGATATAGAAATGATCGATATGCAAAACATCAACGAAGCCTACGAAAGAATGCTAAAAAGCGATGTGAAATACCGTTTTGTGATTGATATGAAAAGTTTGAAAGCTTAAATTTTGATTAATTATACATAGAAACACCTTGGAAATAAGGTGTTTTTTTTATTTAGTAACCACAATTATTTCTTTGCTATTTTTTAAATTATCGTCTGCTTTTGAAACATCTTCTGCAGAAAATTCAATTTTTATAGTTTTATCATCAATTTTTTTCAACCAAGGGTGTTTGCCCGAAATAGATTTTATGGGTTTTTCAAATTTTAAAGTAGTTGTAAAATTCATTTTAAATTCATCATTTTCAGATTTGCTATCATCACCTTTATATCCCATTTTATTGAGCATATCTTGCAATTCTTCGCTTACAAATTCATCGGTTTTTATTTTTAAAGTTTTGCCATCCCAATTTTGAAAAGCTGCATTCGCAAGAGGAATATCTTTTTCTTCTCTATTGTTCAATGCTCGATAATCATCTTTAGAAAAATGATCCATTTTCATTGAAAAACCTGTCATTTCGTCTTTTTCAAAGTTCGATTTAACAAATATTTTTTTATAAAGTTTGGCAGAATCTGCAGGAATAGGTTTTTTGGAATCTTTGTTTCTAATAGAATAAAAGCTTTCCCAAGTTTTAGGGAATTTTTCAAAAGACATTGATTTTTTTGAACCAGAAGCAAAGATAGAATCTTTCATAAAACCAAGAAAAACCCTCATATCCAAATCCATTTCTGTTGTAGAAGTAGTGTCTTTGTGAAAAGTAATTTGAGAATTGATGGAGCAAGACGAGAATGTCATCAAAATAAACGCTAAAAAAGGGATGATTATAAATTTTTTCATGATTTTGTATTTGTTTTAAAATTACAAAAAATCTATTACAAAAAACTATTAATTAAAAATTTAGCAATTCACTTTTTCAATAATTGAATTTGAATTATCTAAAGTGAAAAAATGGTTTAATTTCCTTCAACAATCAACTATTTTAGTGGCATGTTGCAGGATCTACATCAGGATTTGTATTGATGTGTAGAGATTCTTGTGGTGGAGAAATGTAAGGAATGTCTAATTCTAAACCTCTTAAAACAAATAAACCACCTAGAATGATCATTAAAACTGGAACAGCTTTCAAGAATTTAGATCTTACAGAAGCACTCAATAAATTTCCAAATAGTACTGCTGCAAACATAAATGGAAAAGTTCCTAAACCAAAAAACGCCATAAAAACTGCACCTTGCCAAATTCCACCTGCTGCAAGAGATGCCGTTAATGCTGCATAAACCATTCCACATGGAAGCAAACCATTTAATATTCCTGTTAGAAATCTGGAAGAATAGTCGGTTTTTCTGAGTAGTTTTCCAAGATTCATTTTAATTTTCATTAAAAATTTAGAGAAAAATGGAACATTAGAAGCGAAATTCGGAGATCCAAAAGTGAAAAGTGCTAGAATAATCATTAAAACACCAACTGCTATAGTCAGGTATTTTTGAATTCCTGCTAATTCAAAAGCTTGACCTACAACTCCTAAAATTGCACCTAAAACTGCATAAGTGAAAATTCTACCAAATTGATAAGTGGTATTTTGTAAATAAAAATTGACTTGCTGTTTTTTTGATAATCCTAATGATAATGCAATTGGTCCGCACATTCCTAAACAGTGAAAGCCTGTGAAAAAACCTAAAGCAAGAGCAGAAAGCACGAGTGTTATTTCCATAAAACACTATAATCTAATTGGTATTTCTTCTTTTCTATTTGCCATTTTAGCATCAATGTATAAGATCCTTTTGAGATGATTTTTGAAGGAATATTAAAAGAATTGTTTACGTCTAGTTGCATTTCTTTTTTTATATCCAAATTGGCATCATCTGTTCTATACAATACAAATGAAGCTTTTTTATTATCTGGAGTTATTTCTTTTGGGAAAGTGATGGTAATTCCAGATTGATTTTGCAGGTAAATTGGTTTTACTGCTAGTTTTTCTGCGTTAGATTTTGCATCAATTACTTGTTGATAATTGAGTTCATCATCATAATAATTATCAGATACCATTTCGGCATTTTTCATTCCGTTCCCGAAATAAATAACCATATATAATATAAAGATAATAAATGAAGCTAACGCTAAAGCAATACCATGTCCCCAAGAAAATTTTTTAAACATAATTTATTAAAATTGAATTTGAAAAGGACCTTCAAAAGTAGTATCGAAAGTATCTAGAAGATTCCCTTTTTGATCATAAACGCCGATTTCTACTTTTTGTTTTGAAAGTTTAATTTCTTTTTCTGGGAAACTAATATTGATGGTTCCTTTTGTGATTTCGTTCTTTTTAAGCAAAATCTTGTCATCTGCACTTAATATTACTTTACCATGAAGAGGTTCCACAACTTTGATAGTAACTAATTGATCTTTGTTTGCTTTGTTAAGAAAAGTATAGTTGTAAATATTAGTAATATTACCATCTCTTACAAAAAACGTAGAACCTGCTGGTTTTATGAATTTTGCTTCCATACTTCCTCTATTGCTTAATAAAAACCCTAGAAATCCTACTAAAAGAAGTAAAACAGCAGAATAAGCTTTCATTCTATTTGTGAAACTAAATGGTATTTCTTTTTCTATTTCATCTTCTGTAGCATATCTTATTAATCCTTTTGGAAGACCGGTCTTCACCATTATTTCATCACAAGCATCAATACAAGCTGTACAATTTACACATTCTAGTTGTTGCCCATCACGTATATCAATTCCTGTAGGACAAACTACCACACATTGGTTACAATCTATACAATCTCCCTTACCTTCTGCTTTTCTATCTTCTCCTTTTCGGAATTTTGCTCTATTTTCTCCTCTTTTGAAATCATAATACACATTGATGGTTTGTTTATCAATTAACACACCTTGCAATCTTCCGTAAGGACAAACCAATGTACAAACTTGTTCTCTAAACCAAGCAAAAACAAATAGAAATGCAGCGGAAAAGATAAACATTATTAAAAAGTTGGAAAAATTTGCAAGAGGACCTTGTTCCATTATTTTGAAAACTTCTTCGTATCCAACAATGTACATGTACATCCAATGTGTAAATATTAAAGAAATTATTATAAAAATAAGATATTTTAAAGATCGTTTTCTGATTTTTTCAGCGTTCCATTCTTGACGATCCAGTTTCATTTGTTTGTTTCTATCGCCTTCTATTAGATAATCTATTTTGCGGAAAATCATTTCCATGAAAATAGTTTGTGGGCAAATCCATCCACAAAAAATTCTACCAAAAACTACTGTAAAAAGAATTACAAAAACAATGGAAGTAATAGCTCCTAAAGCTAGAATAAAGAAATCTTGAGGATAGAATGGTTGTCCTGCAATATAGAACTTGCTTTCTAGAATATTAATTAATAAAAGTGGGTTGCCATTAACTTTAATAAAAGGAAGCACAAAGAAAATAATAAGCAAAATAACACTTACTAAATTCCTGTAATTGGTGAATTTACCTTTTGGTTTTTTCGGAAAAATCCATTTTCTTTTTCCAGATTCATCCATCGTTCCTACGGAATCTCGAAATGTTTCTACTGCAATTACTTGACCTTGTCCACCTTTAGTTATTTTATCTTGTGACATTGTAATGTATTAAATTAAAAAAAACATAATTCGTTATCTTTTTATTATTAAGCTAACGAATTATGTTTTATAAATGTATTATTTTAAATTTTACTATTTCTCCCAATTTGCAGGCGTTCCTTGCGGAGCTGCACCACCTTGTGCTGTAGTAATTGGAGGTTGTTCTTGATTGATATGGTATACATAAGCTGCAACATTTTGAATGTCAAACCCTGTAAGAACACCGTTTTTTCCCCATGCTTGCATAGCAGGATTAGTTGGACTTCCATTTTCTACCATATGGAAAACATTTTTAAACAATGTTTTTTCTGGTTGATTTATCCAAGAGTTATCCGTAAGATTTGGACCAATTCCACCAGCTCCACCTGCACTATGACAAGATACACAATTTGTTTTGAAAACCTCTTCACCTGCAGCAACATTATCTGGAGAATACACAGCGTTTTCTATAGTTGGAGGAGGAGTGTTTTTCATCCATTCTGCGATACTTGCAGTTTGCGCAATGTATTCTACATCATATTCAGGAGTTTGGTGTGCGAAATCTGTAGTAAAAAAGGAAACCATATACACTACACAATAAGCTATGCCAAAATAAAATAAACCTAACCACCATTTTGGCAATTGATTATCAAGCTCCATAATACCATCGAAACCATGATCGATTATTATATCTTTTTCTTCTGTTGCTGTTTGTTTTTTGAAAGCACTATCATACAAACCTTTTAGATAAGGTGTTTCTTTTGCTTCTAAATATTTTGCTTTTTCTTCTTCAGTTAATTCTTTGAATTTATTGTTTTCTATTAAATCACCAATAGAATGGTGAATCATTGCAAGAACAATACTTATCAATACTGTTCCCCAAAAATAAGGTGAGGAAAAGAATGAAGAATCTTGTACAAACATATAATATACAACTAACAAAATAGTAAATATTGTTAGAATGTTAACATAAACGGGGGTTCTTAATTTCATATCAGTTTTATTTTTCAGAATTAAAATTGTTTTCTACTATATCATCATTTAATGGTGCATTCTCTACTTCTTCGTAATACTTTTTAGGTTTAGTAAAAACAAAATAAATAATACCGAGAAAGAAAAATAAGAATAAAAAGAGTGCAATTGTTTGGAACAATCCAACATTTTCACCGTTTGATAATATGTCTTTTACGCTTTGAGGTATCATTTTAATGCAGATTAAATAATTATTTTGTACTAGCAGTTTTAATTTCTGTGGTTTTTATATCAGTTCCTAATCTTTGTAGATAAGCAATCAAAGCTACAATCTCTTTCTTTTCAAGTGGAACAAAGTTCGCTCCTTCTGCTGCTTTTTTCTTTTCGTAAGCTCCTTTCACATCAGCTGCTTCTGCAAAAATATCTTTCACAATTCCAGCTGCTTGATTATCTGCCCAAGAATCTGCAGAATCAATTTGTGCTTTTGTATATGGTACATCAAAAACATTTTTCATGAGTTTGATTTTATCTACCATTTGAGTTCTATCTAAATCATGTGCAATCAACCATGGGTATCTTGGCATGATAGAACCTGCAGAAGTAACTCTTGGATTCAACATGTGTTTATAATGCCAAGAACTAGGATTTTTCCCACCTTCTCTATGCAAATCCGGTCCTGTTCTTTTAGATCCCCAAAGAAATGGACGATCATAAATAAATTCTCCAGCTTTAGAATATTGTCCATTTTTACCATTAAATCTTACAACTTCATCACGGAACGGACGAATCATTTGACTATGACAAGAATTACAACCTTCTCTAATATATAAATCTCTTCCTTCTAATTCTAACGGAGAGTAAGGTTTTACTGCTGCAATAGTCGGAACATTTTCTTTTATAGTTAAAGTTGGAACAATCTCCATGAAACCACCAATTGCAACTGCAATAAATGCAAGTATAGTAAGCATTGTAGGCATTCTTTCTAACCAAAGGTGAAATCCTTCTCCTTCTTTTCGTTGGTTAGTAATTTTTGCTAAAGCTGGTGCTTCTGCAGGTACATTCTTTAGGAATGATCCACTTCTTACAGTGGCTATTACGTTGATACACATCAATGTAGCACCTGTAATATATAGCAAACCACCTACAAATCTCATTTGATAATAAGGAATAATTGCCGTAACTGTATCTAACCAGTTTTTGTATAATAAAGTTCCATCTGGATTAAATTGTTTCCACATTAATCCTTGTGTAAATCCTGAAATATATAATGGAACTGCATAAAATATAATTCCTAATGTTCCTAGCCAAAAATGCCAGTTAGCTAATTTTACAGACCATAATTTAGTTCTCCACATAATTGGAAGTAGGTAATAAATCATACCGAAAGTAATAAAACCATTCCAGCCTAAAGCTCCAATATGAACGTGACCAATAACCCAATCTGTATAGTGACCAATTTTATTTAAAGTTTTGGTTGCTAATATTGGACCTTCAAAAGTTGCCATACCATAACATGTAACTGCAACTACGAAGAATTTAAGTACCGGATTTTCTCTAACTTTATCCCATGCTCCACGAAGTGTAAGCAAGCCATTTAGCATTCCTCCCCAAGATGGTGCAATAAGCATAATAGAAAAACCTGTTGCTAAAGCTTGCGTCCAACCAGGAACAGCAGTGTATTGTAAATGGTGAGGTCCTGCCCAAATGTAAACAAAGATTAAAGACCAAAAGTGAATAATTGATAATTTATAAGAAAATACGGGTCTGTCTGCAGCTTTTGGTAAGAAATAATACATCAAACCTAATACTGGAGTTGTTAATACAAATGCTACTGCATTATGACCGTACCACCATTGTACAAGAGCATCTTTTACACCTGCATAAGCTGAATAAGATTTCCAACCTGTAAAGCTTAATGGAACTTCTAAGTTGTTGAAAATATGTAGCATCGCAATTGCAACCCAAGTTCCAAGATAGAACCATATTGCTACATAAAGATGGCGAACTCTTCTTGTAAGAATTGTTCCAAACATATTAATACCAAAAATAACCCAGATTACGGTGATCAAAATATCTATTGGCCATTCGTGTTCTGCATATTCTTTAGAAGTGTTAATTCCCATAGCGAAAGTTATTACTACCGCAACAATCATTAATTGCCATCCCCAGAAATGAATCCAAGAAAGAGTATCACTCCACATTCTGGTTTTCAAAAGTCTTTGCAAAGAATAATATGCTCCTGCAAAAAATCCATTACAAACAAATGCAAAGATTACAGCACTTGTATGCATCATTCTTATTCTACCGAAACCAAAAGCTCCATAAGTGTTAATTAATCCCTGAAGATTTCCACTTCGCAAACTAGCGATGGTAGCATCATCTGTTCCAAAAAGATATTCAGGTAATTCTGGATAAAACAACATCCATGCAGCGGTTAATCCTAGCAAAAATCCAGTTAATCCGAAGATTATGGTTGCATAGAGAAACGCACGAACAATATTGTTATCGTAACTAAATTTTTGTGTTTCCATATTTACTAATTAGTTTTTTCTACTATTTATTATTATTTTCTTCTTTTTCACTTTCCTTATCAGAAATATCTTCTTTTATAATTTCCGATTCCAATAGCATCCTTACTGCAGGAGATTCGTCATCATCAAATTGCCCATTTTTGGCACTTATTATAAAAATGATTAAAAAAACAACAGCCAAAGCGACGCTGCAAATAATCATTAAATAGAGGATATCCATAATTCAGCAAAGATAAATATTTCGAGGCCCAAATTTAACAAAAAATTATGATATTAATCACAATTAATTGCATTTTACAAATTTATAAGTATTCTAAATAAGCCTATTGATAGTCTATTTAAAATATTTTCTACCTACAAACCAGGTAGAAACACTTGTGAAAATTACTACACTTATAGAACTTATAGGCATCAAAATAGCTGCTATTAAAGGAGATAAATGCCCTGTAACTGCAAATGCTAAACCTACTACATTGTACATTAAGCTAACTCCAAAGGTGATTTTCACAATCGTCATCGCATTTTTACTTAGATTTAAAAAATCTGGCAGATATTTCATTTGCTCTCCATTCATGATCACATCCGAAGCTGGTGTGAAAGAATTATTATCATCTGCAATTGCAATTCCGATATTACTTTGTTTCAAAGCTCCTGCATCATTCAAACCATCACCAAGCATTGCAACTTTCTTATTTTGATTTTGTAAATTCTCTACAAATTTCAATTTATCTTCAGGATTTTGATTAAAAGCCATTTCTGCTACATTTGGAAGTAATTCTTTTAATTTTGATTCTTCTGATGCATTGTCTCCACTTAAAATATGAATAGTATATTCTTTCAAATTGGTAAAAACGCCTGCTAAACCTTTTCTGTACTCATTTTTAAAGACAAATTTACCTAAAAATTCATCATTCTTTTTAATATAAACTGCGGTTTCCATATTGGTTGCAGTTTCTCCAATGAATTTTGCGGAACCTATTTGATAATCATTACTTCTTATTTTTCCTGAATAACCTTTACCAGCAATTTCTATAAAATTTTCTATAGGAAAATATCCATCTTCTATTTCTAAAAAATCATACAAAGATTTTGAAAGTGGATGGTTGCTGTTTTTTGATAAAGTTTTTAAATTTTGTAAATCAAATTCTTGCATTTCATTACCTACAAAAACAATGTTAGATTTTTTACTTTCTGTAATTGTACCTGTTTTATCAAAAACTAAGGTGTTTATTTTGCTCAGTTTTTCTATAGTTAAAGTATCTTTTACGTAAAATTTATTCCTTCCCATAATCCTCATGATATGCCCAAAAGTAAATGGTGCAGAAAGCGCCAAAGCACACGGACAAGCCACAATTAAAATTGCTGAAACCACCTGAAACATTTTTTCAAAATCGATACGAGCCCAATAAATACCAGAAACAAGTGTGATTCCAAGAATAACGAATGTGAAATATTTACTGATAGAATTGGTTAAATTATCTAAACCGTTTTCTCTTTTTTTGAAAGCTTCTTTGTTCCAAAGTTGTGTAAGGTAACTTTGATCTACATTTTTGATGACTTCTAGCTCCAAAATTGCTCCAGATTGCTTACCTCCTGCAAATATTTTATCGCCAGCTTTTTTTGTAACAGGAACACTTTCTCCTGTGATAAAACTATTATCGATATTACCATCCCCATTAATTAAAATACAATCTACAGGAATTATTTCTTGGTTTCTTACCATTATTCGATCTCCAACTTTCAATTCTGATAGCAAAATATTTTCTTGAACACCATTGAAATCTATTTTTGTAACTGCAATTGGGTAGAAAGATTTGTAATCTCTATCATAAGATAATGCGCTATACGTTCTTTTTTGAAATAATTTTCCGAGAAGCATAAAAAATAGCAAACCACATAAAGTATCGAAATATCCTGGTCCGAAATCCGTAATTACTTCATATAAACTTCGGAGATAAAGCACCAAAACTCCTAAAACAATAGGAACGTCTATATTTACAATCTTGTTTTTCAAGCCAAACCAAGCAGATTTAAAATAATCTGAAGCAGAATAAAAAACAACAGGAGTTGCAAGCAAAACCATGATGAAACGGAACAAATATTTGTAAGCATCCATCCAAAAATCATGTTCTCCCATATATTCTGGAATACTGAAAAACATCCCATTTCCGAATGCAAAACCTGCGATTGCAAGTTTTATAACTAAGGTTTTATCCAAAGAAACCTCCGTTTTGTCTGAACTTTCTAAATTAACAATAGGTTTATATCCCAAATTACTGAGAAAAGCTGCCAATTCGCTTAAAGGAAGTTTTTCATGATCAAAAGAAATTTGAACTGTTTTTCTGGTAAAATTTACCTGAGAATAATGAATGTTCTTATTAATGGTTTGTAAACTTTCTAATAGCCAAATGCATGAAGAACAGTGGATTACTGGGATTTTGAAAGTAACCAAAGTTGTGTTTCCTTCAGAAAAATCTGTAATTACTTGAAAAACTTCTGGAGTGTCTAAATATTCAAATTGCGTAGTGTTTTCGCTATTTGGTTTTATACCTGCATTTTTATTTAATTCATAAAAATTATCAAGTTGGTATAAATTTAAGATTTCGTAAACAGATTTGCATCCATTACAACAAAACACGTTTTCATTAAAGGAAATTCTCTCCTTTTCTATCGGTTGTCCACAATGAAAACATTTTTCCTGCACTATTTTTTATTTTTCGCAAAATACGAAATTAGCTTAAAAAATGTTGTCTTCTAATGTTAAAATCTTTAAATTTGCTGACAAATATCATAGAATGTCTTTAGAGAAACAAGAACAGATAGAAGGAGAATTCTCTCGTCTTTTTAACGAAAAATTTTATAGCGAATCATTACCAAAAGTAGTTTTTGACGAATACTTAGAAGCAAGAAAGAAACTTTCCTTCCAAAAAGGAGATGTGATTTTTGATGATGGAGAAGAATCTAAAGGAGTATATTTTGTAGAAAAAGGCACTGTAAAACTTTCTAAATCTGGAGTTTATGGGAAAGATCAGATTTTAAGATTCATAAAAGAAGGAGATTTAATAGGATACAGATCTCTTTTAATTGATGAAAAAATACAAGCAAGAGCTGAAGCAATGACGGAAGTAGAAATTGTTTTTGTTCCAGGTGATATATTTATTAAATTATTACAAACAGATTCTAAATTATCTTTCGCAATGCTGCACAAAATTGCTTTTGAATTAGGAGAATCATCAAATACCATCACATTTTTAGCTCAAAAAACAGTTAGAGAACGATTGGCAGAAATACTTTTACTTTTAGAACAGAAATTAGGAACAGATCCAGAAGGTTTTATAAAAATTTCTTTAACAAGAGAAGAGATTGCAAATCTTATAGGAACAGCTACAGAAAGTGCAATACGCTTGATTTCAGAATTTAAAAACGATCATTTAATAGAAACTGAAGGCAGAAATATAAAAATATTGAGCCACGAGAAATTAATTAAACTTGCACACGTAGTTCTTTAAAGTTTGAAGTTTGTGGTCTGAAGTTTTGTGATTTAAATAATTTAAACTTCAATCTTCCGCCTTCTAACTTTTGTCTTTCAACTATTTAATAAAAAATATAAGAAAATGTCTGTACACACCGATGTAAAAAGAGTAACCACAGAAACGCTGCGTAAAATGAAATTCGATGGCGAAAAAATCACAATGCTTACTGCTTATGATTTTACAACAGCCAGAATGGTAGATGCAGGTGGAATAGACACCATTTTGGTAGGAGATTCTGCTGCAAATGTGATGGCAGGACACGAAACTACTTTGCCAATTACGCTAGATCAAATGATTTATCATGCACAATGCGTTGTTCGTGGTGTAGATAGAGCTTTGGTTGTGGTAGATTTGCCTTTCGGAAGTTACCAAAGTGATCCTCAAAAAGCATTAGATTCTGCCGTAAGAATTATGAAAGAATCTGGAGCTCATGCTATAAAATTAGAAGGTGGTGCAGAAGTAGAAAAATCTGTGAAAAGAATCGTGAATGCAGGAATTCCTGTGATGGGACATCTTGGTCTTACACCACAAAGTATTTATCAATTCGGGACTTATAAAGTACGAGCAAAAGAAGAAGAGGAAGCAGAAAAACTAATGAAAGACGCCAAATTATTAGAAGAATTAGGGTGTTTTGCTTTGGTTTTAGAAAAAATTCCAGCAGCTTTTGCGAAAAAAGTTTCCGAAAGCATCAGTATTCCTACAATTGGAATTGGAGCAGGAAAAGATTGTGATGGTCAAGTTTTGGTATATCACGATATGGTGGGAATGAATAAAGATTTTTCCCCAAAATTTTTAAGAAGATATTTAGAATTGTACGGTGAGATTACCAATGCAGTTGCAGAATATGTGAAAGACGTGAAAAGCGTAAATTTCCCGAATGATAAAGAAAGTTATTAAATGAAAAATAATACACAATTACAAGGCATCAATTCAATTGCCGCTTTAGTTTGTTTGGTTATAGGCTGCTCCATCTTACTATCGCC
>CAXYUO010000038.1:0-15353 GCA_964292185.1 uncultured Frigoriflavimonas sp. | reverse complement strand
TAAATGTGCTTTTTACATTTTAAATGCTGTGATAATCAACTAAAAACAGTAGTTCTGGCAGAAAAATTATTAGAATTTTTAGAATATCTGTGTAAATCTGTGAAATCTGTGAGCTACATTTTTTTAGTGCGTTTGACCTGAATTCAATCTTCTTTTTATCAATATTATTTTAAATATTTCGTATAAAAAGTAATCAAGTATCCATTTTATTTCGACAAAAAAACGGCCTTCAAAATAAATTTTGAAAGCCGTACAAATTTAAAAAAAACTAAATATTCTATTCTGGCAAAAGCACTTCATCTATTGCATAAACAATTCCGTTTGAAGCTGGAACTACTGCTACAATTTTTGCTTTTCCATTGATTACTGGTTTTCCATCAACCATTGTGATTTTTATATTTTTCCCATTCACCATTCCCAGACTTTGTCCATCTGTCATGTTTTCTTCTTTGATAACGCCTACATAAGTGTGATATCCTAAAATATCAGAAAGTGCATCTGCTTTTTCTGGTTTCAAAAGATCGTCTACAGTTCCTGCAGGAAGTTTATCAAATGCAGAATTCAATGGAGCAAATACCGTAAAAGGTCCTGCATTGCTTAAAGAAGTTGCTAATCCCGCAGCTTTTACAGCCGTAACCAAAGTTGTTAAATCTGGATTTTTCGCAGCCAATTGTACTACATTTGGGTTAGATTCATCATCTACTACAGCTTCTTGTCCTGCACCAACTTCTGTTGCAGCACCATCAGAATCTGTAGAAGCTGTTGCTTCAGATTTATTACAAGAAATAAGGGCAAATCCTATCATACCCACAATTAAAATTAACTTTTTCATATGTTTTTATTTTAATATAAATTTACGGCGATAAGATTTATTTTTTTATGACTGTAGACATATTCTAACAGATTGAATTGCTATTATTTATCATAATAAATAGATGTTTATTTTAAAAATTCTAAGAAACTGTCTAAAAATTTTTAAAATGGACCTATTTCTTCCACAAAAGAATCAAAAGACAAATATTGAGAATAAGAAAAATCAAAGTTATACCAATTATATTTATTAATAAGTCTGTTAATTTCTTTGGTGATTTTCTATTAAAATATTGCTAAATTGTAAAATATACCTTGATATTTTAAATAGAAATATAATCTATTTCAACTTTTAGTAGCAAAAGCAGAAAGTCTGAAGGACTGAAATTATTATAATATTAAATAGGAACGACAACAAAACTCCGAAGGAGTGATATTATATTCAAAAAAATAATATCATCCTTTCAGGATTTCAAGAGAATTTTCTTTGCCATTTTTATAATAAATTCATCTCTTCGAGATTATTTTTAAAACGCATATTTAATTCTTTAACCCAAAGTGAAATAATCTTTAAAATTAGACTATAAAATATTTATAAATGGTATTAAAAAAATAAAAAGCCTTCATTCTGTGTGACTTATGTTATTAGCTTTTGTATTTGTAGTACGTCAGCTTTTATAATTTTTGTGGTAAAAAAAATAAATTTAGATAGTTACTAAAGATCTTTTTTATTGAATTTAATGAGAGAAATAATGAAAGGTAAACTTGCCCAAATCACAAGAATCGCCATAGAAAGTAACATTCCACCTCCAGATCCAAAAGATTTTTGAAATACTGCACCTGCATATCCAAGCATTGCAGAAATATTGAGTTGCAATAAAACGAAAATTCTAGATAATCCTACAGGATTCAAACCCGTTAATGTTGCCATAATTCCTTCAATCGGATAATCTGCAAATTGAAACATGAGAATAAGTAAAATTCCATCATAAATAATACTGAAAAAGAGCCAAATAAATATAGAAATTCCTATTCCTTTCGCTCTATCTCTGCTCAAAATTGCTGAAAGCATCGCAAATGAAGTAAATATTACGGATAACAAAACTCCAATTATTATTAAAGAAAATCCTGTTTCTATAGAAGAATAGAGTAGTATTGGAATGCCGCAACCTACTAGAAATGCCAAAACTAAAGCTGTAGAAAGTCCTAAAAATATATTAAACCAAATTTTACTTCTTGGTATTGGTTGGCTTAATAGCAATTCCATAAATTGGCTGCTGTTATACACATATATTGTTGAAAATATGATACTTACCAATGGAACTACAAGAAGTACAATGTTCAATAAACTTAAAGTTGCTTTTGTGTAATTGTCTTCTAAACCAAGAACAGACCATGATAATACGAAAAGTATGATGGTATAAAATATGACAATTTTGTTTTTTAAAATATCAAAAAGTATAAAACGTGCAATTTTATTCATGTTTTTTAATTTTTTTAAGATTTTGATGAATTATTTGGTAACAGATTTTTCTTTCATTTCTTTTAAAATACTAATGATAGAATCAGAGATTTTTTCAGAATTTCTATCCGTCATCAAATCTTGTACAGATTGTTGAACGATTACTTTTCCTTCATTAATGAAAACTATTTCGCTCACCATATCATCTAATTCGCTCAAAAGATGGGAAGTAATGATGATTAATTTGCCTTTATTTTTCTCTTGAACGATTTTATTTTTCAAAATTTCTGAAGCCAAAGGATCCAAACCAGCTGTAGGTTCATCTAAAATAATAATTTTCGGATTGAACATAAAAGCAAGTACTGCACTCACTTTTTGCGTAGTTCCACCAGAAAGATTGCTCATTTTTTTATCGTACATTTTTTCAATTTCAAATGCTTGTAGAAGTTCTTTATCCAATTCATTTTCAGAAACTTTACGTGCATCTTGTATCATTTTGATGGTTTGTCCGATCGTCATATTTTCAGGATATCGCCCAATTTGTGGCATGTAACCAATGTTTTCGCGATAGAGATAGTCTTTCTTTACGCTTTTTCCGTCTACAAGAATATCACCGGTTTTTATAACATTTAATCCTAAAATACACTTGATTAAAGTGGTTTTTCCACAACCATTTGGTCCGATCAATGCAATAGATTTTCCGTTTGTGAAATTCAAATTGAGATTATCTAAAGCTGTAAAACGATTAAATTTTTTCGTTAAATTTTTTACTTCTATCATGTCTTGTTTAGAATTTGGTAAATTCGAATATTATTTCTGCAATTTCCTTTTTTAAAAAATTGTTATTCTGTTCATTAATGGATGTTCATCAATAAAATTTTCAGGAGTTATACTTGGAACTATTTTCTCTGTTCGATCGAGCAAATCCACAAAAAATGTACGGAAAAGTAGCATCACAGATGGATTGTTTTCTACCAAAACTGCATAAAAACTCAATGGATGATAAGGTACATCTCCAACTTTATCTCTATTTAGATCGTAACCTTCGTATTTATCCCATTAATTTTTTTTGAATTGATTCATCTTCATTGTTCCAGTTGTACTTACATCAAAAATATTGTTTACAAAATTATTATTCATAATTCGGTTTTCCATGCAATTTGAACTTATTTTCATTCCCCATCCATTATTTTCAAAATTGTTTTTATAAAAATCTATTTTTGTAGCTCCATCAAGGTAAATAGCTGCCGTATTATTTTGAAAATTATTTAGTTTTATTTTGCTGAAATTAATCTCTTTAAGCAATAATCCGTAGTTTGCATCACCCCAATTATTAATAAAATTGTTACCAATCATGCCTACATTATTGCTGTACATTACGGCAACTCCTGCATTATTATTATCAAAAGTATTTCTCACATATACATCGTCATCAGAAAACATAAAATGCAAACCATATCTTAAATTATTCTTAGAGTAATTGCCATAAACGTAGGTTTTAATTACTTTTTCTAGATAAATTCCGTCTTTATGACCTTCTATATAGTTGTTTTTTATCCAAAGTTCTTCGCTTACCCAAGCATGAATTCCGTCTCCCATTCCTTCTTGAGATTTAGATCTGTTTGATGTAATTCTATTATTTTGAATTAAACAGCGATATCCTCTTTGAATATAAATGCCAAAGTAATTGTTTTCAAAAACGTTATTTTCTATTGTGCAATATTTGCTGTCGTATAAGCGAATTGCACCAATATTTGTAACATCATCTTGACCAGAATTAATGATTTTAAAACCTTTTAATTTAATTTTATTAGCTCGAAAAGATAGAATTTCATATTTCATTTCTCCATCTAGTACAGGATTTCCTATACCAATCAGAGTAATTGGTTTGGTAATGCTAATGTTGCCTTCTTTATATACGCCATTTTCCACTAAAATACTATCGCCACTTTTTGAGGCGGCGATAGCTTTTTTAATAGTTTTATATTGTTCTTTTTTTCCAACTTTTATAGTATTTGAGAATATAAATATTGGAAAAAATAACAATAATAATCTGTACATAAGTATTATTTTAAGATAGTTGCTCCATATTTTTTAGCAGCTTGCTTTGCTTTTTCTTTATCTGCATAAGCTTGAGTATTTCCTCCCATTGGAGATTTTATGCTTCCACCTTTTATAAGAGTTGCTTTATTTAGTTCAATAAATTTTTTGGTTCCAAAATCTATTACGTATTTTTTTGATTTTGCTACAAGGTCTGGTTCAGAATTTTCGAACATCGTCATGCACATAATATCATCAAAATTATAAATTCTACCTTTTTCTGTAACTATTTGTGTTGCAAAAGGCAAATTTTCTATTGTCATTCTGCAATTAGCACATTGGTCTTTGTGCAAAGCAATATCTTTTGGACCACTTTTCTGGCAAGAAAAAAGTGTTAAGAATGAAATGGTGAAAATAATGGTTTGTAAAAATTTCATGATGATTTATTTTTATAATGAATAATTTAATTTAAATAGAAGGAGATTTTGCTCTTTTAAATTCTATAAATGCTAAGATAAGCAAAAGTACACCAGTTGCTATCATGATGTAGCCACCAATATTAGGATAAGACCATACTTCGAAATTGAGCAGTTGTTTGTAACCAAATAATGGAGGTTGATACGTCATTCCTGGTACAATGATAGCTGCATTTGGGTTTAGATTGTGTCCGTAATCATAAAGCCATCTCCAGAAATCATAAATAAATCCAACTCCGAATAGTAGAAATATTGAAGTAACTGCATATAGAATTTTTTTACTATTCATGATTGCAGCTAAAATACAAGCTGCTGCAAAAAATGCTAATGCAAAAGGTAAAATTTTGAATTCCCAAAATTCATCTGCATGGATTTCTTTCATACCGATGTAATGATTTAATCCATTTATTATCTCAAATTCACCACTGATTTTATTTGCATGTATATACATTGCTAAACCTTCAGGATATTGTGGAGCGTTTAGAAAAATAGACCAAATAGGTACAAAAATTGCGACCACCAAAGCTATACCTAAAAGATAAAGTATTATTTTAGACCATTGGTGTAAAGAGTTTGTTTTCATTTTAAGATTTTTTTTATCAAGTTATTATTGATGATTATTTATATAAAGTTAAGTTCATTTATAGTACTGCAATGTAATATATGTTACAAAATGATATATGTCATCAATAAAAAAGGGCAGTTAGAAACTGCCCTTTTAAAATTACTTTTTATTTAGTTTCTCCTGGTTTTACAGGGCTTTTGGCGTTGTCTTTTTTATTATTCAAAGAAAATATCAAAGGTGTATTGTTTCCAGCAGGCGAAACTCGCACATATCCTTGCATTTCTTGATGCAGTGCACTACAGAAATCTGTACAATACATTGGGTACATTCCTGCTTTTTTCGGTACCCATTTCAAAGTACAAGTTTCTCCAGGCATTATCAGAAGTTCTGCATATTGGTCTCCTTTATCTGCAAAACCATGAGGAACATCCCAATCTTGCTCAAGATTTGTAACATGGAAGTAAACTTCATCTCCTACTTTTACTCCTTCTATATTATCTGGTGCAAAGTGAGAACGAATAGAAGTCATATAAACATGAATTTTATTGCCTTCTCTTACTACTTTACTTTCTTTTTCACCTTTAGTTGCATATGGATGTTTGTTTTCTTCAAGTTTAAAGAATTTCACCTGATTTTTAGAAAGCATTTCTCCTGGAAGAGCTTGTGCATAATGCGGCTCACCAAAAGTTGGGAAATCTAATAGAAGTTTCATTTTATCTCCACTTATATCATACAATTGTGCAGATTGTGTTAATTCCGGACCAGTTGGTAAATATCTATCTTTAGTTATTTTATTATAAGCTACTAGATATTTTCCGAAAGGTTTTTTACTATCTCCACCAGGAATCATTAAATGTCCTACAGAATAGAAAGTTGGTTGTCTATCTAAAACTTTTAAATCTTTAATATTCCATTTCACAACTTCAGAAGATACAAACATAGATGTATAGGCATTTCCTTTTCCATCAAATTCTGTATGCAATGGTCCTAAACCTGGTTTTTGAACTTCGCCATGCAAAGCAGCTTCATATTTAATGATTTGTACACCATCATATTCTCCGCTAAATGCTTTGTCTGCAATAGCTTTTTGTATTTTATCAAAACTAAATACAGGTATTAATGCTGCTAATTTTCCTGAACCAATTATGTATTCTCCAGTTGGATCTACATCACAACCATGTGGAGATTTAGGACAAGGAATAAGGTACATCGCACCTTTCAAATCATCTACAGAAAGTACGATTACGTCTTTTTTCATAGTAGAAGTTGCAGAATGAGTACTTTCATCATATACATTGTGAACATATTGTGTAGAAACTTTTCTACCTTTTCCAGCTTTTGCTAGTTCTGCAGCTTTTTTCCAATTAATTGCCATGATGAAATCTTTGTCATTTTGAGATGCATTAACTTCTAGCAAAGTGTTGGCTTTTTCAGAATTATAACAAGAGAAAAAGAACCAATCTGCTGATTTTCCTTTTCCAGCGTGAGATAAATCAAAGTTGATACCTGGAGCTTCTATTTGAAAAGAAAGATCCATACCGCCAGTTTTTTGATCAATTCCGATAAAAGAAATTACACCTTTGAATTTTTCTTTGAAAGAATCAATCGGCACATCTCCATTTTGATCATCTGTAGGAATTGCGAAACGAGTTCCTGCTACTACATATTCTGTATTTTCTGTAATAAAAGGTGAGGAGTGATTTCCTGCAGAATTAGGTAATTCTAAAATCTCAGCAGTTTTGAAAGTTTTTAAATCCAAACGAGCAACTCTAGGAGTATTGTTTGCATTTGCAAATAACCATCTTCCATCTACTTCACCATTAGTTTGAGATAGTTCAAGATGATGTTGATCATCCCATGGAATGAAACCATGAGAAGTTTCTAGCATTGGTTTAGTTTCTTCGCTGAAACCGTATCCATTTTCTGGATTTACAGCAAATACAGGAAGTACTTTTAGTAATCTTCCACTTGGTAATCCATAAACATTTACTTGACCATTGAAACCACCACTAACAAAGTTGTAGAATTCATCATATTTTCCTGGAGCTACATACACTTTTTCAGCGGCATCTCCACTTACAGCAGTTTCTGTACCTTTTGGCTTGCAATTAGTCATAGTTAATGCAACTATTGCGGCTAATCCAAAAATTTTAAGGTTTTTCATATTAGTTTTATTTTAATTCAAATAGTTATTCAAGATTATTTAGCTCCGTCAATACTTCTCATGTATTCTAGAATTTCTCTAGCTTCATTATCTGCTAAACCTTGGTTTGGCATTCTTACTAAGCAAAGTTCTAGTTGTTTTTGCAATTCAGGATCTACATCAATCATAGGATCTGGGTTAGAAATAAAATTCATAATCCATTGTGGTGTTTGTCTTGTGGTTACACCTTTCCAACCTGGTCCTACCAATTTTTCTTCTGTAGGTTTGTGGCAAGAAGTACATTTTACTTCTGCTACTTTTTTTCCAGCTTCTGCCATTGCAGGATCAAATTTACTTACGTCTACATTTTCATGTTTTCCAAGACCACGATTTGGATCATATTTAGAAGTATCTGTACCTGAAGCTTCTGCACTTGAACCTGCATCTGCACTGGTTTCTGTTCCTGATGCAGTTGGTATTGAATCAGTTTTTTTGTCGCCTCCACAAGAAAATAATACAGTAGACATTGCTACTAATAGAATTGATTTAATAATTCTCATAATTTTGATTTTTTTAGTTGTTCAAATTTACAGAAGAAAGCATCCTGGTTTTTATGATTGCAGTCATACAATAAATAGGATATTTATCAGCATTTTTGTAGAGTAAAAAAAATAGCAATGAAAAATTTTATTATTATCTGCTCATTATTAGCAGTAGCATCATGTAGTAAAAAGGAAGTAGATCCAAATGTAGAAACCAATGTAATGCTGGAAGAACCTACAATAAAAGTAGTAGATTCTGCAGCTGCAGGAAAACATGAAGGTCTAGCTCTTATAGAAAGTTCTGATTGTTTAACATGTCATAAAATGGATGCGAAATTAGTAGGTCCATCTTATCAAGAAGTTGCAGATAAATATACAGATGGAGATTTAGATATGCTTGCAAACAAAATAATAGAAGGAGGTAAAGGAAGTTGGGGAGAAATTCCTATGAGTGCACATACAGGAATGAGTAAAGATAACGCAAAAAAAATGGTAGCCTATATTTTGACTTTGAAAAAATAGAATCTTTCCATAATTAAGTTGATTTTTTAGTAAAAAAATTTAATCCCCATTCACAAGATTGGGGATTTTTTCTTTGCCAAATCTCATATTCCATGAAGTGAAAGTTCTGAATTTTTGGAAAAGTTTATTGGATTTTCAAGTAGTTTCACATGGTAGTGAAACATGTAAAATTAAATTATGAAAGAATAGAATTGAAAAATACAATTTAATATAAAGAGTATTTTTCATAAACAATGTTAAGATTTCCTCACATCAAAAAATATTTTCTAAATTTGATTTAAACAAAACTACATGAGATATTTTAGAATGATTTTTATACTACTCCCCGCTATTTATTTTTCGCAGCAAACGAAAATTATAGGTGATTTCAAAATGAAAAGTAGCGAATTTAAAAAAAGCGATTATGATGAAAGTTTTATGAATATTTACTATCAACTTAAATCAGAAATTAAACAATATTCAATTATTAAATCTGCAGAGTCAATTTGCGTACTACAAATAGGTGATAATTTTTCTAAATTTACAGACGTTTCTAATCTTAAATTAGATTCTCTGAAAGCAGAATTTGCTAAAATTGATTATGTGGGTGCAAAGGAAATGAATCTAATGTTTCAATATAAACCTTTGTGGACAAGTGTTACAATTAAAGACTTTTCAAATTCAAATATAATACAACAAAATACCATTCATGGAAGATTGTATAGATATGAAGAACAAGAACCAAAGTTAGATTGGCAACTTAAAAACGAAACTAAAACTATTTTAGGGTACGAATGTAAAAAAGCAATACTACATTACCGCGGTAGAAATTATATAGCATGGTACAGTTCAGAAATTGCAATTAATGAAGGTCCTTATGTTTTTCAAAATCTTCCTGGGATGATTCTAGAGCTTCAAGATGATGATAATTACGTTCATTTTACTGCTGTAGCAATTGAAAAAATTCCTAAAAGTATTTATATAGTAGAAAGCAGTACTTTATTAAAGGTGAGCAGAGAAAAATATCGAGAGGTGAAGAAAAATTATTTTGAAAATCCTGGTGCTTTTCTTAATACGAAGGCATTCAATGAAGATGGGACACAGATACTTATGAAGCCAAATTCTA
Organism: uncultured Frigoriflavimonas sp.; assembly: GCA_964292185.1. Classification (GTDB taxonomy): domain Bacteria; phylum Bacteroidota; class Bacteroidia; order Flavobacteriales; family Weeksellaceae; genus Frigoriflavimonas. The sequence continues at coordinate 5,688 of CAXYUO010000038.1, read as the reverse complement.
CAAAAGTTTATAATCCGTTAGAATTAGAGTAAACCAATGACCATCATTCCTAAAGTTTAAAAGCATATTACTTTGCCAAAGCTCAAAATCTTTGGCAAAGTTTTTGGCGAAAACATATCTTTAATTTATTTTTGTCTAAAACCGTTTTAAATGAAAATTCTACTCTCATTTCTTCTCTTTATTTCATTGGCTATTTCTGCACAAACACATCGCTTTATCTATGAATATCAATTTAAAAGTGACACAGCAAAAACAGAATTCGACAAAGCAAATATGGTTTTAGACATCAATCCAGAGGATGTGAAATTCTACGATTATGCTTATGCAGAAAACGATTCTATTAATAAAATCAGAAAAAATCACAATTTCGTTTGGAATGATACACCTGCATTGATTAGAAATAAAAATTCTAACGAGAATATGAATTTTGAATTATTAAATGACTATTTCAAATATTCAACGAAAGACGAAATACAATGGAAACTTTCTTCTGAAACTAAAACCTACAACCAATACAAAGTACAAAAAGCAACAGCCAATTTTGGTGGTAGAAAATGGATTGCTTGGTTTAGTAATGAAATTTCCATTAATGAAGGTCCATACAAATTTCGTGGTTTGCCAGGTTTAATTTTTGAAATTGCAGATACTCAAAATCAATTTAGCTTTAAACTCGTAAAAAGCTACCAATTAGATTCTACCTATAATACTATAGAATTTTTAGAAACTCACATGACGAAACCATTATTAATTTCTCTTCAAAAATTGAATAAATTGAAATTAGAATTTTATAATGATCCTTTTCATGATATTCGTGCAAATTTCTCATATAAACCAGATGAAAGTATTCAATTGATGGGAGTTCGCATAAAATCTAAAGATCAGATTGATGAGGCAACAAAGAAATATCAAAAGTATATTCTAAGAAATAATAATCAACTGGAAAAAAGTAATACTATTAAATATCCAGTTGATTAATTGATTAATTGCGAATTACTTCCTCATATAATACTCAAAATAAGAACAACTGCTTTGCAGGTTTTTCACCGTTTTCGTATCAGCATATTTGCTTTTTAGTATTGCAAAACTTGTTCTGAATTTCGAGTTTTTCGCAGCAATTAACTGATCTTCTTGTAGTTTTTCTTTTGATTCGTAATTTGGATCATCGTAAGAAATTTCTTTTGAAGTATTAGTTTCAAATTGATAATATTTTCCCTGTTCTGCACTCGCCATTTGAAATAAAATTCTGGCTTGTTCTTCTCTATTTTTATTATTTGCCAGTGCTTTTTGATAGTAATTAATGGCTAAATCAAATTTTGATGGCTCCACAAAACTTGGATATGTGAAGTTTTTATAATAATAATGAAAGGTAGGACTTTCTGTATTTTCAAAATGAAATTTTTGTCCGTTTTCATTAGTTACATCCATCACAAAAACATGACGATAATATCCTAAAATAGATGTGTTGTACAATAAATTTCCTAACAATTGATTCGCTTTTGCACCTTTTTCTGAATTTTCTAGACCTATTTTTTCTAATTGAATTGCAACATCCGCCAATTCCAACTTGTTCATATTATTTTTAATAAACGGAAATAAGCTTGTGTTTTCGGCTTTCATAGATTCGTTTTCTGCACTTCCGTAGCTTTCCCAAACATTATGACCAAAAATAAGATTAGAAATATTTTTATAACCATCATATTGGTTTTTATCAAATTTCATGGCAGATTCTGTTCTGGTTTCTTCGTTCCAATCATAAATAACTCTCGGTATTCCAGAGAAATTTTTAGAATTTTCGTAATATTTTTTCGCTTTTTCAAATTCGGCATTTCTCATGGCAAAATCTCCATAAATCAAATTAAAAAAAGCGTCTGTACTTCCTACATTATTTAGATTTTCTGCAATATATTTTTCAAAATTATTTTTATTTGTCTTTTTGAAAAATGCTTCTACTTTTTTCACCAATTCAGAATTTGGGTTGTATTGCAAGTCTGAAAGTTGGTTATTCATTAAAAAAGATTTTCCATCTTCACCTTGCAAGAAATATCTGTTGGCAAGAATATCTCTTAGAAAATCTTTCGTTTCTGGTGCTGTTTCCCAAGAATTTTTGTTGATTTCTGGTTTTGCTAAGAAAAAACTGCCATATTTCTGCATCATCATATTTTCAAATTGTTCCGTAATTTTCGGTTGAGAAACAATATCATTCAGCATTTGTAATTTTTTTATTTCTGCTAAATATTGTGTGTCATTGGTTTTAATGTTGTTTAGAATCGATATGCTTTTCACATAATCTTTATTCAAAAATTGAACATAAGCATCTGACATTTGCCAAAAAGGATCGTCGGATTTTGCTCTCGCTTTTGCTATAAATTTTTGAAGTTGCTCAACATAATTTTGAGATTTATTTTCAAAATCTATTCCATCAATTTCATTAAATAATGGCATTCTTTTATCTTTATTATTGCAATTTTCGCCACAAGAAATATAGATAGGAAGGTAAGAACGTTCTAATTGATTGATGGATCTTGCTACCAAAACTTTCAGAATATCTGAATTTGCATTATTTTGCAACATTTTTTCCATGATAGGAACAGGATTGCTATAATCGTTATAAGCCAAAAGAAAATACGCCATGTTTTTTTCTTCAGCGTTTTTTGCATTCTTCAATAAAGATTGAAAATCATTGTTATTGCTAAATTTCATAGATGTATAAGCACTTTGTTTCTTGTTTCTGGAGTGCATAAATACTTGAAAAAAATCATAATTCGCGTCATTCATTAATAATAATCCTCTTTCTGCACCTGCTTTTTGATCAAGAGCATACCAATAAATGGGTGTATCTTTTTTCAAAGGTTCAGCAAAGGTTTTAAAATCTTTCACAGCAGCATCATAATGCCTGGTATAATGGTTGAAACGCACTATTTGATAGGCGTATCTCAGTTTTATTTCAGGAGATTTTGCTGCTGCATAAAGGCTTTTTAGTGCTGCAATTGTTTTAGCATAATTGAGTTGAGTTGCATTTTTCGATTGATCATCATTTCTGTAATAAAAAGAATCTTCGCTTTCTACAAAATTGATGCTCATATAAGGTTCCATGTATTTTGCTTGAATGAGATAATCCAAAGCTTCTTTAAAATTGGTGTAGAATTTTGTGCCTGTTTTTTTAAATAAATCGTGGGTTATTTTTCCAGATTTCAGATTGTTCAAATGCTTTATATCAATCAAAGTTACCAAAGCTTTGGTTTCATCGTAAGATAATTCATTATTAAAATACGTTTGCCAAGCTTCTATATTTTCATCAGCAATTGCAGGTTGGTTTTCTCCATAAAAAGCACTAGAATAAGTGAGCAAAAACGGTTGATACGCTTTGTTTGGAATTAAGCTTTGAGTAAATAAGTTGAAATATTCATAATCGGGTTCATACCAAGCACAAGCTTTGGATTGTCCGTAGAATAGGATTAACGCTAGAAATATTATTTTTTTCATGATGAAATTGGATTTTTTTGTTTTTTCTATAAATGCTTTAAAATAAACTTTGTCAAAGATTTTTACTTTGCCTTAATTTTCTTAACCAGAACAAACTCTGTTTGTTCCATATTAAAAAAAGCATACTTAATTCTCTTAATTCCTTAATATTCTTAATGGTAAAATTATGAGCAAATATAAACTTTGTCAAAGATTTTAACTTTGACAAAGTGTGTGCGTGAAAAATCCACCATTAACTTTTTAAATTCACCATTTGCCATTCACAAATTCAAAATTGATAGTTTTTCAAAAATCTGCTATCCAATTGATAATATATAATGTTATAATCTTTTATTTTTTGATTAATAAAATCAAGAGTTTCATCTAAATTTTCTTGTGTGATAGATTCTATTTTTATTGTAAAACCTTTGCTGCAAAAAATGCCAAAATAAAAGCCATCCTTTTCTACTACAAAAGAGTTTTCAGAATTTTTCTTAAAATTACTATTTTTTTCTAAATCTAAAACAGTTAATGCATTAATTAATTTATGTTTTCCAAGATGATTGGTGATAATTCCCCAAGAATAGATGGGTAGAGCGACATCCATTTTCAAAGGATACGATTGTAAATCATTCAAATAATTTTTCAAAGTTGGAACATCTAAAATAGAATTTTTTGTTGAATTTTCTAATGGGGAAGAAGTTGCGTAACACATGAGATATACTTTTTCTACCGGCGGAATTCCTGTTTGCTTTTTATCTTTCACTTGATGTAAACGCAAAGTGCATGTGATATTCTGTTTAGAAATTTGCTTTAAAGTTTCTAAAAATTTAAAGTAATCATCTTTCGTTCCGGCAGTCCAATCGCAATCGATTTGTATTTCATTATTAATGTTTAATTGAAGTTCTTTGCTTTTTTTCTTTATTAAATTATTGATGCTTTCTGCAAGAAATTTTATTTCTTCTGTATTTATATGTAGAAACGTCTCATTTTTAATAAAAACAACAGGAACTATTTTTTTATCAGTTTGAAAGGTGGAATCTTTAGTAATCACACCAACTGGTTGAAATTTCCCATCAATTTTATCTACATCAAAAAACCGAGTGTAGAGTAGTGGGACTTTAGCATTTTGCAGGGCAGTTTTCTCTGCAGAATTTAGAGCGAGATTTGTTTTCCAAAAATAGAAAGTGTGGTCTTTTGGTTGGGATTCTTGGCAGTTGAAAAGTGTTATTAATAATATAAATAATGTGAGTTTTTTCATTGCTTAAATTTATGATTATTATTTCACAATTTTTTAATTACGATTTAGATTTATTATAAATTCATCAAAAATCAAAAATAATTACGAATAATGTTGCGTAATTTTAATTTTTATTTTATTTTTAATTTTGTATTCGATAACCAAAAATAAATCAAAAACTATGAAAAATTTACTTTATTTAATATTATTCTCAATAGGATTTTCTTGTAACGCACAAGTACTACCTTTGAGAACTTACACACAAATTCCACAAAACGCGCATCTTAAAGATACAAACAACGAACTTCAAAGTTATGTTGGTACTTGGGTTAGCACTTGGGAATCCAAGACTTTTTATTTGTATGTCGCAAGAGTTGAAGACAATTACAATACAACTTTAAAATATTATGCAGATATACTTGTTGCAAAGTATAAGGTTTTAGATGCTAACGGAAATATTATTTTTGATAACACAAATCTATCTAATGATAATGCTAAAATTAAAGGTAGTAAATTTAAAAAATCAGATGGAAAATATTCTTTAGGTTATGTAGATGGTGATTTATGTGGAATGATGGGCTTCATCCAAGTGAACTTTACAGATTCTACTAAATCGCAATTAAATTGGAAGTTTAACGAAGGAAGTAATTTAATTGGACCAGATTGCCAATATTACAACCAGCCATTTCCAAAACCATTACCAAAAACCATTGTTTTAACAAAACAATAAATAAAAAAATGTGAAAAATTTATTTTATTTAATATTATTCTCAATAGGATTATCTTGTAACGCACAAGTACTACCTTTGAGAACCTATACGCAAATTCCACAAAACGCACATCTTAAAGATACAAACAACGAACTTCAAAGTTATGTTGGTGCTTGGGTTAGCACTTGGGAATCCAAGACTTTTTATTTGTATGTCACAAAAGTTGAAGACAATTACAATACAACTTTAAAATATTATGCAGATATACTTGTTGCA
>CAXYUO010000037.1:0-15463 GCA_964292185.1 uncultured Frigoriflavimonas sp. | reverse complement strand
ATCGTAAAGCCATGAATGAAGCCATTAAGTTTCTAGAAAAAGAAAACAAAAAATTTACTCAAATTCATTATTTTGTGGTGACAGATGCAGATCGTATCGCAAGACCAGATGATATTGCGGAAGCGTTTAGTTTGGAACATAGCATTGAAAGTCTTTGAGTAAAAATTGTTACCATAAACAACAAAAGAGAAACTGAAACGGATGAGTGAAAATTTTTGCACACCATACAATATGCTATTGCAGGATTAGAACGCAGAAAAATTTTGAGAAGAACCATGAACGGTAGATTAAATAGTTTAAAAAGTGGTTGACGACCTTTTACCTATTCTCCATTAGGATATATAAGAAAGGATTGTTGAGATAAATGACGTATCAATGTCATAGATGAAATCAAATGACCAATCATTAAAGAAGGATTGGAACTTTACGCCTATAACCCACTTTTTACAAAATCTCAATTGTATCAGTTTCGGGTAGAAAAAGGGCTTCAAACCAGCCAATCAAAAGGGAAACTTTACATTTCTTTTCTCGAAAAAGTCTTTAAAGATTACAGACTCTACTTCTATGCAGGATATATATATTATCCAGAATGGGGAGTAAATACTCCAGTGGTTTGAAAACAAGATGCTTTGGTTTCATTAGATGTTATAGAAAAAATCATGGAAAAGGAAAAACATAAAATAACAAAAGCAAGATCTCCAAATATTAATGAGAAGATAGATTTGCATCCTTTGAGAGGTCTGGTAACTTGTACAGGCTGTGGAAGAAAGTTAGGCTGTTATGCCAGTAAAGGCAACGGTGGAATCTATCATTACTACTCATGTTCAAACAAATACTGCTCGAGCAGAATTAGTGTTCGTAAAGAATTGATGGAAAATCAGTTTGAGGAAATTATAGGGAAAATGAAAATCCCAAAAGAAGTTTTCAATATTCTAAAAACCTACATCTTAAAGGAGCAGAAAAAGCAAAATAGCACGCTAATAAATAATATTCCACAAGTCCAATGACAACTGTTGTCTTTGAATAATAGGATGAAAACAATTGAAAATAAAATTCTATCAATAAGTAACGAGGGTTTAATCAAGAAATTGGAGGAGGAACGGTCTGCGCTTGAAACGATGTACAAGGATTGGAAAAAGAAATTAAACAGCGATGGAAATAATGACCAAGACCTTGAAAAAATAGTTTCTCAAGCCGAATCTATCTTTACAAGACCACTTGAAATCCGAAAAAAAGGCAATTTTGAATTAAGACAGTTACTCTCTATGGTTTGGTTCAGCTGAATTTTATTTTATGAAAAAAACCTGTGATACCGAACCAACGATATTACAGGTCTGTATTATCTTTACTCACCGAAATGAGATACTAATAACCGTTTATTGGGACAAGGAGGTACGCTTTCAAACCAAATGATGATATCAGAAAATGAATTAGAGGCAATTATTTCTGTTCTACTTTATCAAAGTAAGTACATTAATTTGATTTATAATGTGTACGCAAAATGAGGATTACTGATATAATCGTTGTGAAGATCTTCTAAAATCCACCTTCATCCAAATCCACACCTCCTAATATTTCTGCAAAAGAAATTTCTAAAGCGTAAGCAATAAGACCAATCGTAAAAATGGAGGGCGTTACTTTTCCTTTTTCAATTTTGTAAAGGTATTGCCGGTCTTTTCCTATGAGATTCGCAAGTTCAGTCTGGGTCAGTTTATTCTGTTCCCGAAAATATTTTACCTGCTTTCCAACCTCTATAGGAATAAAAGTTTTGAGTTGTGTAATTTTATTTTCATCTGCATTTTGCACTGATGCAAAAAGAAACATAAATTACTGCATTTTTGTAACCTTGTATTACTACATTTTGTATATTTGCTATCGAATTTAAAATTAAGTCAATGATAGTTTATTTGCAATAATTATAAATTATTTTCATTTTTAATTGGTATTTTATTTATATTTGTGAATTAATATCTCAAAACATTGTAAACAAAGTGTTTTTGATTCGGTTTTAAAAACCCTGCATCAAGAAGAATATGTTTTAGATTTTAGTAGACTTTATTATTAATTTATTTTGAATCAATTCTGAATTTATGATGAAAAAAATATTATCGGGTATCATTATTTGTTTTTTTGGAGAAATATCAGCGCAACTGGTAACATCAAATGTGAAATTATGGGAAAAGACTCCTGTTGCTTTAGTTCAAGATTCTACAAAATGTCCCAATGAGCAGTTGTTAAATTTTAATTGTAAAATTACAGGCAAAGATCAAGAAGAATTGATTAAGTATCATAAAAGTAAAGGACATACACTAATTGCTGTTCAGGCTTTCAAAAGAACAGATCAGGTTTGGAAGAACAATGAAAACAAAGTTAATCTTTCTAATGATAATTTTCAGAAAGCAAATAGTAAAGAAAGCCTAAATTTAAAAATACGTCCAAGTATATTTTCATATATAAGCCCAGCAGTAGTATACACTGATCAAAAAATTGATAGCGTAAATATTAATTTTTCTAAAAAAAACATTTATGAATTGATTTTTACAGATCAAAGAATTGTGCCATCTAAACAAAAATCTATAAATTCTTATTTAGCAATTAAGTATGGTATCTCACTAGAAAAAGGCAATTATTACAATAGTAAATTTGATGTTATTTGGGATTCCGATAAACAAAAAGAATATAAGTATAGAACAACTGGTATTGGGAGAGATGATGCAAATGAGTTGTATCAAAAGCAATCAACCAATCAAGAGGATCTTTTTTTAACAATATCAAGAAGTAATATCTCTCGGACTAATGCAGAAAATATTGAAAATATTAAAGACAATACATTTGCATTGTGGGCAGATGATAATAACGAGATGACTTTTGAAAATGATGGTAGTTATAATGTTTTAAAAAGAAAATGGGAAATTAATTTTATAAACGACTTTCCAAAAGATGGATTTAGTGTTCGAATTAATAAAACAAAACTCAACCCTCTGAAAACTCGAACAAACTATTGGATGTTTATAAAAAAAGAAGATGGATCAGAGGAAAAAATTCAAGGAGTAGAGGACGACAAATTTATAACTTTTTCTAAAGTTGCTTTTAATAAAGAAAATCCGAAGTCTTCAGTATTTACTTTTGCAATGGGTAATTCTGGTGTAAAAGAAAAAAGTGAATCTATTAAAAATATTAATTCTGCAATTGAAAATAATGATTTGAATAGTTTATCAGAAGATATAATTCTTTATCCAAATCCTGTTAAACAAAATGGAATATTCACTGTCGCCTTTTCTGCAATGAAGGATTTGGAAATTTCAATATATGATAGTGGTGGAAGAATGATTTCTTCACAAAAAATAGAATCTAATGCAGTGAAATATTATAAACAGATGAATGTTCAAGGGTTATATATAATTCGTTTGACAAAATCTGGACTGCATCTGAAAACTTTCAAACTTATAGTAAATTAAAAACACAAGCTTTTCAAGCATGAAAAATAATAATCTTTTATCAAAAAATAAAGGGCTCATATTGTCATTTATTTTCTTCACAGTTATCCTTATTTCGGCAAGTCTTTCCAAGGATCAGATTTATCAAATTGCGTCTCTCAAAAAAGAGATGTTTTCTAAAAATGACTCTATTGCTAAAGAAGAAAAAGTAGATCAAGTGAAACTTGACTTTTTAAGCAATCTAAGTCAACAACCATTGGCTTTGTCTAAAGCAGATTCTACAAGAATTGTTCAACAAAATTCTGCAGAAAATACCATTAATCAGTTTGATGATTTACAGATGGTTAATTTAGAAAATCCTGCTAATTTTGTATCACAAAGAAACACAATTGCAGATTCTTTCACAACCTATGAAGCTTTGGAAAAACAAGGTCAAATTGGTGTACAATCTGAAAATGAGGAAGATAAAATTTCTGATAATTTTTTCAATATCAATATTCCAAAACAAACTGAATCTATTACCGCTGCTTATTTAGAGTATGATTTGTATGGATTAGCAAATCATCAATCTGTTTCTAGATCCATAAATGAAAACCCGTCCATTGGTGGTCAAGTAATATCTCCGAGTTATAAATGGACAACGCAGAAAGAGTTCATCAATGTCAATCTATTACAAGAAGGCAATAATAAAATTTTATTTACTGTTCCTGCCAATGGAATTATCTATAAATTAAAAAATGTAAAAATTGTTTTCGCTCATGATAGTCAGAATTCCGCTTCAGGAAATATTTCTTCTGTTAATAATGGAAGTTCACTATATCTAAAAGGCTTTGTAAAAAATGCGAGCAGTGGTTTCTCTCAAATTTTAATCGAGGGTCAACAGACAAATACCTTTAATGGCGAATTTGAAAAAACAATAACTTTAAATGCGGAAATATTAGGAAAAGGATATGTTTCCATTACTGCCAGTAATAATAGTTTTAATTATCCTATTTCTAAAAAACAGATCGAAGCAAAAAATATCAAAGAAGAAGTACTTCGACCACAGATCTTCCAAATTGAAAAAGGTAAGGAATATACTTTTAACTATGATGGTGCAAAAATTGAAATCAGTAAAGAAGATGCTGCAGAATCTGATTTAGCAATAGGAGTTTTAAAATTAAGAGGAAAAGATTTTCCAACAACTAATCAAGGAATTAAGAATGTGACCTTAGATGGTAGTGCGTATCGTTTTAAAGTAAATTCTGGGAAGATTACCAAAAAAATAACGGTTTCAATTCCATATGACACCAAATTATTAGGAAATTTTTCGCCAAAAGAAATCAAAATTTTTTATTTTGATTACAGTTCTAAAAAATGGATGGTAGAGCCTTCCTCAAAATTGGACGAGACTACAAAAACAATTACTTTCAATGCTACAGGAGAAGGAGATTATATCAATGGGGTGATTTCTGTGCCAGAATCTCCACAACTAAATGCTTTTGCTCCTACAAGTATTAGCGGGTTGAAAGCTGCTGATCCGACTTCAGGACTGCAATTTATAGCTCCACCGTCTGCTAGCCAAAAGGGAGATGCTAATTTATCTTATCCTATTGTAATACCATCTGGTAGAAATGGTATGCAACCAAATCTTTCAATTGTTTATAGCAGTTCTGGTGGAAATGGTTGGATGGGAGAAGGTTGGGATATTAATGGATTATCTTCTATTACTATTGATACAAGATGGGGTAGCCCAAAGTTTGATCCAACTTATGAAACTGAACTATATTCTTTTGATGGCGAAATGCTGGTCTATGATGGCAATTATTTACCGCACAGACATAATGATGTAGACCCAAATTCTACAGTTTTTACCACAACCAAACAAAAAAGGAATGAATTTGTAACCAATAACAAAAAAACATTTTTTTTAAGAAAAAACCATGATTTTACAAAAATTGAAAGATATGGCGAAGATCCAAGTAAATATCGATGGGTAATCACATCTACTGCAGGATCTAAATCTTTTTACGGAGGAACTGAGTCAGGTGTTGTAGAAAATGCTGTATTAAGAGATAATGATAATATTAATGGGAAAATTGTGCATTGGGCTTTGTTGAAAGTAGAAGACATCAATAAAAATAATATTAAATATGTATATGACAATCTTTCTGTTTCAACATCTGGTGTAGATGCAAATATAAATGGTGGAAAATATTTTCATATCAAAAAAATATTATATACCGGATTTAATAGTGCAGATGGCGTATATTCTGTTGATTTTGAAAAAGAAATATCAATTACACGAGATGATATTAGCATTAATGCAAAGCAAGGCGTGAAACGTGTAGAACCCTATAAACTAAATTCAGTTTCTGTAAAATACAATGGTCAAACAATAAGAAAGTATAATTTTGAATTTGAACAAGGAGAGTTTTATAAAACTATATTGAAAGACATTTATGAATATGATAAAGACAATGCGGTTACAAATCATTATAATTTAGAATATTATAATGATTTAAAAAATCCAATTACTGGGCAAACCATAAATTATGAAGCTAATAAAAATGTTTCTGTTCCTCAGCAATTAAGTGCTTTTCCAATTTTACCTAATGCTTTAGAACCTTCTAGAATTAATTCTACTTTTTCTACAGATTGGGGAGTAAGCGGACGTTTGACAGCTGGAATAAATTTTTTAAAACCTAGCCAAGATGGGTATGGGCATTTACAATTTTCTGGCATGTATGGTGTTGGCGGTGCAACGTCGATAAATGCACAACAATTGACAGATTTTGATGGTGATGGTGTACAAGATATTATTTATAGAATCCCTGGGAGTTCTGGTGGTTTGCGTATTAGTTCTGGAGTTTTAGACAATAATGGAGCGCTCACATTTTTACCTGTGAGAAACCTATTAAATCTAAATAGTCAATATTCGTTTACCAAAACAAAAACCGATATAAAAGGATATGATTATGGAGCTAGAGTTAAAATAAAATTTAAATTTCTTTTTTTTCCTGCTATTAATTTAAATTTAGGTTTTAATCGTGCTTTTGCGTGGTCCACTTCAAAAAGCGAAACCTCTACTTTCCTTACAGATGCTAATTCTGATGGATTAATGGATGTTGTGCAAAACGGGCAAGTTTGGTTTAATAAGCGTAGCGCAACCAACGGTGCAGAAATGACACCTTTTAGTGATAGTACAGAAAATATGGTGATTATTGCAGATGAACTTGCTGAACATAATGAACCGCCAATTGACCCTGGAAATGGACCACCACCTTCTGTAACTGATGTAGTGAAATTTTGGATTGCACCACAAAATGGACAAATAAAATTTACAGACACTGTAAGTGTTGAGAACCCTAATAACGTAGCAAATGCTAAAGCAGTGTATTCTGTAGAAATAAGAAACCCCAATACTGGAAAAAATGGCAGGATATTCCTAAAAACATTTTCTGCTGGAATGGCTCCTGAAAATATTATAATCGAAAATTATGATAACCATTACCCATATATTTCAACATTATTACCAGCTGATGCAAACCATCACTGGGGAATAGGCTTGGATGATTTTCTTACTGTAGAATCTGGAGATAAAGTATATATTAGGTTGCATAAAAATAATGATGAAAATTTCAAAGTTATTTCTAATCCTGTTATTACTTATATTAATGTTGCTAATGATATAGATTTAGAACAAGATGGGTTTGTTTTAAACAATGGGAGTTACTCTGAAAATTTCCTTCTAAATAATATTACAAAGCCACTACAATTTACTTCTCCTGGAACCGTAAATATTTCTGTTCCTGCAGTTACATTTCCTAAATCTTCAGATACGATTACATTTAAAATTATAAAAGATGATGAAGTAAATTTATCTCAAACTGTAATTTATTCTAAAAGTTATCCTCAAAGCGACATTGCTTTTCCTACAGATGCAGTAAATTTAACTTTGCCAATATATGCAAATGATTCTATCCATGTTAGATTTGTGGCAGAAGCAGATTCTTACCTTTCTTTTAGAAATCACAATTGGAATAATATAGATGTAACTTATAATGCTACAGCTACTGCAACTACTCCTGCAACAATCTATAATTTAAAAGGTGTTACAGAATATCCATCTTATTACTTGACAGAATTTTTACCAAAACTAAATAATGTAGCACTAGGCTCAAATTTTCCAAATGCGCCAGCAAATTATAAGATTCAAATAAACAAAAGTATTAGCAGTTATTCTGATCTAACAACTGGGGATTTTTATTATGTTATAAAAAAAGGACTTCAGGTTTTAGGAAAAAGGAAAATAGCGATTAATACCGGTTCAAATCCAAGTATTACGGAAACTGATTTGATCAATGGACAAGTAATTAATGGAATATCCCCTATATTTTTCTATTCTGGAAATTTACAGCAGACTATACCTTCTTCAGAAAAAATTACTGTGCAGGTTTATGTCTCTAATAAAGATAATTATACCTGCTATGATAAATATCGTAAGAAATTTCCATTAAACAAACCTTTTAATATTTATGGCGATTCTACTACTGTGCTATCTACAGTTAATGCTACTGGATTAAATTCAGCAGGATTTAATCCAAAGATAAGTTTAATGAACAACAATTGGGGACAGTTTCTCTATGATGGTAATAATGATGTATCGCCATCAAAAAATAATGATCCATCCAATGTTATATTAAATCCTAATACACCATCAGATTATTTTGGTCGTCTTATTAATAATGATTTTGTTGCAGATTTTAGCACTCCCCCAGGAGTTTTTAGTGGTAATTCTGCGTGTGACAATTTACCAACACCTGCAGACGTTGCTGCTTGTTATTTTAATTTAAATTCTGGCCCAGGATCACCATATTTCAATGGACCTGCTGTGGGTTTGAATCCAATAATTCCATTGAGCATTAGTAAAAATAATAATGTTGAAAAGTGGAGAGGTTTAGGACCAGAGCAATACACAATGCGAGATTCTTTTAAAGATGATGAATATACTACAGACATTTTCAATATTGGTGGCTTAAACCCTTCTGCAACAAATACTATTGTGCAAGGTAATGTAAATACTACAATGCTTGCTATAAGTAGAAAACACTACAACAGATCTAAAACCACAACAAACAGTGGCAGTTTCGCTTCTATTGGTGGGTCTAGTACAGGCGGACTTGCAACCTCAAAATCTGTTTAAGAAGGTGCGGGAAGTGTAGATCTACAAGATTTTGTAGATATGAATGGGGATGGTTATCCGGATATTGTATATAAAGATGCAATGCAATTATCTAATAGTACTGGTGGATTAGGAGGTCTCAATCCTAATAGTCCTGCGGTATTGCAAGCTCCTTTTACAAATGCCTATTTATCTAATACAGATAGCTATTCTAATAATTTATCTGCATCTTATGATTATTCTAAATTTAAAAGCGTAGGAACTAAGTATAGTTTTACACCAGATCCAAATGCTCCATGTCAGTCTTTACAGACAACTACAGATTCCTCATCATCTTGGTCTACAGGAATGTCCCTTTCTCCAAATTTTGATTCCAAAGATTCTGGAGAATCTTATTGGATGGATGTAAATGGGGATGGTTTACCAGATAGAATCACTGGTGGTGGAACAGCAAATATGAAATATGCCTTAAATGTAGGAAACCATTTACTAGGAAGTGTTTCTTTCAATGGTTTGGAAACTTATTCTTCAAAACCTATCGGTTCTGTAGGTTTATCTTTTGGGGTAGGTAGTTTTTCAGATGTTGTGAATAATGCTGGTGCAGCTACATCTGGTGTAAGTGGCAGTGGTAGCATTTCTGCTTCTGCCTCATTTGGCACTGGCAAAAACACTTATGAAGATATCAATGGCGATGGTTTAGTAGATATTTTGAATATTTATTCTGATTATACAGAAGTACGTTACAATCTTGGAAACAAATTTGCTGCATCTCAAAGATTATATAAAACAGCGGGTAATATTGATTATAATAATGAAGCAAAAACCTATAGCGGAGCTTTATCTTTGCATGGACATTTCTATTTCCATTTTGGTTGGTTGATTTATTTCAAATTTGGTGCAGCAATTGATGCAAATTTTGGTGCCAAAATTTCTGAAGTAGATAAGGCTTTCAAAGATATGAATGGTGATGGATTTCCAGATATGGTGGTTTCTAATAGCAATGGTTTCAAAGTAAATTATTCTACTATTGGTAGAACGAACAAACTGAAGACTGTTACCCAAGAGTATACAAGAAAAGAAATTACGAGTCAATTTGAGATAGATTATGAATTTACAAAACCAACTTATAATGATCCTCATGCTAAATTGGTAATGAAAGAGGTAAAATTAATAAATCCTGATGCATTTTCTGGTAATTATTTGATCTCGGATGCTTCTAAAGACATAGTTACTCAATTCAAATATGAAAACTCTAGGTATGATAGAAGAGAAAGAGATAATTTTGGATTCGAAACTGTAATTACCAATCAAATGGATGGCAATACTGTATTTAGAAGTAATAAACAAACGTTTTTCAATAATGGTTATTTAATGAGTGGATTGCCAAGAATTTCTAGTTCTTATGATACGTCTGGTAATTTACTTTCTAGTTCTACAAACAATTATGTGCTAAGAAAATTTACAAGCACAACAAGTGCTTTCAATACTGCCATAGATCTTTCTGTTGCACTACCAGAAAATTTTGATACTGGAGGAAAAGAAGGTAGAAAAATGGCACGCGTATTTTTAGCAAATACCCAATCTACTGTTTATGATACTGGTGGACAAATTTCTACTGAAACATTTTTTGAATACAATGAAAGCGGACAAATCAGAAAATACACATACACTAGTCCGGCAAGTTCTTATAATTCTGTAATTGGCTACCATAGTACAAATCTAAATACCAATATTCAGGGTATTCCGAAAAGCATAGACGTTTACCAAGGTAGTTCTACTAATACTTTGAGGCATAGAGAAACCCAAATAAACAACCTTGGAGAAGTCTCAAAAATAATTGTTAAACTAAATAATACTGAAAATGCAGAAACAAATTTTACCTATGATAGTTATGGTAACCTTTCAACAGTAACTTCTCCCAATAATTATAAATTAACTTATAATTATGATACTACATTAAATAAATATGTTGCAAATACTCAAGATTCTTTTAATGTTACTTCTTCTGCTCTTTATGACCCCTTATTTGATGCAGTTCTAGAAGCAACAGATACTTCCGGGAATAAAATGAAATACAGTTATGATGCTAAAGGTAGAATAAAATCTATATTGGCACCTAAAGAAGTGGGTATATCGCCTTATACTGTAAACTATGAATACTTTGTAGTTCCTGTTTTACCAAATAACAACAATATTCAACCTGCATTATTTGGTGCTAAAACCAAAAATTTTGATCCACAGCATCCTACAAATCCTATAGAAACCATAAGTTTTGTAGATTACCTAGGTAGAGTGGTACAAGTGAAAAAAGATATAGAAGAGAGTGGTATAGAAAAAATGTCTATTTCTGGAAGAGTGGTATATGATATTCATGGAAGAGCTAAACAGCAATACCATCCTTTATCTGAAGCAAAAGATAATTTAAATTCATTTACTCTTATTAATGATTTTTTGAATTTATCACTTTCTAATTATTTTACCACAGCAGAATATGATAATAGAGATAGACCAATAAGCACTACAAATGAAGACAATAATACCACAACTACAAAATTTGCTATAGAAAACAATGGTTTTAAAACTACTGTAGAACAAGACCAAAATGCTGCTCAAGTTCCTCTTAAATCCGAATCTTTCGCCAATGCAGACGGTAAAACATTATCAAGTTCCAACTATGTGAATAATACGGCACTTACAACGTATTTTGATTACAACCCAATTGGAGAACTAACTACTGTAACTGATCCAGAAGGAATACAAACCAGTTACGATTATGATTTGGCTGGCCGTAGAACTTCCGTGAATCATCCAGACCACGGCATTACTTCTTATCAATACAACACAGCCGGACAATTGATACGATTGACTACCGCCAATTTGATTAATGATCCATCTATACAGACTCATCATATTGATTATAAGTATGATTACAATCGTTTAATAGGAATATATTTACCTAATCTTCCAAATGGAAATCTAAATCCAAATAATGTAAGTTATACTTTTGGAAACGCAGGCTCTGGTAATAGTACAGGAAAATTGGTTAGAAAAAATGATGGATCTGGCAGTACAACTTACACATATGGAAACATGGGAGAAGTAATTTCCCAATATAAGCGAGTTTCAGGTTATAATATACCAACGATGGATTTTACTACCGGTTTTCAATACGACAGTTGGAATAGGGTTAACAAAATTATATACAATGATGGTGAAAAAGTAAACTATGCTTACGATCTTGGCGGAAACCTACAAAGCATGCAGGGACAAGATAATTATATCAACAAAATTAGCTATGATGAATATGAGCAACGGAAATCTATAGAATATGGAAACGGAACCAGTTCTACATTTTCTTATAATCCTACAAACCGTATGTTGAACAGCCATACACTTACGCAGATCTATGGAAATAATATTTTAGAAAATAATTACGACTTTGATTTTGTAGGTAATATAACGGGTATCAGTAGCTCTGCGCCACAATCCAAAAACGATATGGGTGGAAACTACAATTTTGGATATTCCTATGATCAACTCAATCGCTTATCTAGTGCAAGTGGAAGTTTTGGCATCATATCAGACAGAGAGTTAAATGCCATTAGCTACCAAACATCTCCTTATGCTGTATCTAACGCCGACTTTACTTTAGATTTAGAATACAATGCTTCTAGCGGTATAATGAACAAAAGACAAGAGCATAACCAAGATCAGCATCCTAACGCTGGAAACACCTACAACAATACTTACAGATATAAAGCGGAAACGCATATGGTAGAAGTAGTGGTAGATCAGAATACTGGCAACTGGAATAATTTTAAATACGATTTCAACGGAAATGTTATCGCTTCCATAACTGAAAATGATGAAGAAAGAATGTATTGGGATGAACAAGATCGCCTGAAAGCATTCAGCAAATATTCTACCGGTATCTACCAATACTATGTATATGATGATAGTGGCGAAAGAATAATAAAATACATGCTGAAAGATCAGGCAGATCTCTACCAAAATGGAGCTTTAGTAGATCCAGGGAATATGCAATTGTACGATTATACCGTATATCCTAGTCCATACGAAGTAGTAGCAGGCAATGGCACTTTAAGCAAACATTACTTTGCAGGCAGCCAAAGAATAGCTAGCAGAATAGAGGAGAAAGATCCTTTTATGAAAACTTCTTCTGCACTAAAACCTACAGAAAAAGAAAGAAGCACAATCGCAGAAGATGATTTCAACACATATCTAAAAAAAGCACAATTAGAAGGCAAAAAAGTAGATACAGAATTTGCAAAAGCACCTAGCGGAACGGCAGGTTTATACTATCTCCACGGCGATCATCTAGGCACAGCATCTTATGTAACAGACGGAAACGGAGAAACTACACAATTTTTCTTAAATTTGCCATTTGGAGAGACGATGGCAGAGCAGAATTTACCCGGCGCCTACGAAAACCCATACAAGTTTAATGCAAAAGAACTGGATAGAGAAACCAATCTCTACTACTACGGAGCAAGATACTACAACCCAAGATTAAGTATTTGGTATGGTGTAGATCCACTAGCGGAGAAGTATCCGAGTCTTTCTCCTTACGTTTATACAGTGAATAATCCTATAAAATACATCGATCCAGACGGAAGAGATATTGTCATAGTAACAGATAGAGATGGTGCATCAGGTAATGGACATGGAGCGGTTATTATAGGAAGCGAAAAAACAGGATGGAGATATGTTTCTGAAAACGGAACAGGAGAAGGAGCAAAACCTTTTGGAAGAAATGTAAACCCAGATTTAGGAAATAAAATTGGTAATGGTCAAAATCAATGGAAAGCTGGAACTTCATTACAAACAGTTCTTGAAAAAATACAAGACACTAATCCAAAAGAAAAGCATGATTACACCAGCTATTCGCGTATTGAGACAAGTCCGCTAGAAGATCAAATGGCATATGATGCTGCATTTAAACAAGCATCTATGCAACAGAAGTCATATCTTACTTTTCCTGCACCTCCTGTAGAAGCAGGTTATAGTATATTTGGCAGTTCTTGTATAGATGTTCCTCAAGAAGCTTTAATGGCGGTTGTCCATAGTAGAATGGGAGAAAGCCTGTCATATTATGAAGAATATAAATGGGGATTTGATGACCTTAAGCCTAATATATGGCATGCCAAAATACAAATTTATTTAGACAGAATCAATAAAGATAGACGAGTAAGAAACAATGAAACTTTTAAACTAAAAGGTTATAAGGGAGATGTACCAGGCGGCAGTGAAAGAAGAGAAAAAGAAAAAAATGCACCTAAATTTAAATTGCCATAATCTATGAAAAAAATTATATATGGGCTTTCCATTTTAGTCATTTTGTATGGTATTTTATATTCTTATGGTATTTATAAATGGTATATGGAAGGAAAGTGGAACAATAGAATATGTACTACTTCAGTTAATGAATCAAAAGAAAGAGGTGTTTTTGTGAAAAATTTGAAATATAAAATTGTAGCAAAATCAAATGTTAAGTTAAATTTAAAATGCTATATTGAAAGAGGCTTTAAATTTGGAAAATATTCTCCAAGTAATACTGATAAAATAGGATTAAACGATGAAAAACCTTATCAATTTAATTATGAAGAACAAGAGGGAGCATACGGTATTGGAACAGTTAATGAAGTGGGATATATTTACTCTGATTATTATTTACAATATCCTAAACTTAATGATACTTTAATATTTGTGATATATAAAGAGAGAGCAGAAGATTCACTTAAATTTGTTTCTGAAATAGATTCTATAGGTTACATTAAAGTTTACAATTAGTGAACACGCTGCCCGATGGCTCCGTCTGATAGCAATAAACTCCCGCTGCGCAAAGTTTGTAACGCTGCATGCTGGGCAAAGTCTCCCGACTTTGAGCAATATTGAAAAAAGCGGTACATTTGAGTAAAGTAAAAATTTTGAAAGAAGGATACGTAATTAGAGACCAAGAGAAAATACACTTTATTACTTGTACTGCCCGCTGCGCAAAGTCTCCCGACTTTGAGCTGTGAATAACCAAAACCCCGCTGCGCAAAGTTTGTAACGCTGCATGCTGCGCAAAGTCTCCCGACTTTGAGCAATATTGAAAAAAGCGGTACGTTTGAATAAACTAAAATTTTGAAAGAAGGATATGTAATTAGAGATCAAGAGAAAATACACTTTATTACTTGTACTGTAGTAGATTGGGTAGATGTTTTTACAAGAAAACTCTATCGAGATATTGTTGTAGATTGCTTTAAATATTGTATTGCAAACAAAGGAATGTTACTGTACGGTTATGTTATTATGAGCAATCACATTCATCTTATCGTACAAAGCAAAGATGGCAAATTATCAGATTTAATAAGAGATTTTAAGAAATTTACTGCGAAAAATATTTTAGAAGCAATACAGCAAAACCCTGAAAGTAGA
This sequence comes from uncultured Frigoriflavimonas sp., assembly GCA_964292185.1. Lineage (GTDB taxonomy): Bacteria > Bacteroidota > Bacteroidia > Flavobacteriales > Weeksellaceae > Frigoriflavimonas. The sequence goes on along the minus strand of CAXYUO010000037.1, from coordinate 421 downwards.
AGGGAGTGGATGCTAGAAAGATTTCAAAAGGCTACAGAATCTCATAGCAGAAATAAGAATTTTCAGTTTTGGCAATATGGTAATCATGCAGAGGAAGTTGATACACCGCAATTTCTTTGGGACAAACTAAATTACATTCATCTAAATCCTGTAAGAGCAGGTTTGGTAGAAAAAGGACATCATTATTTGTATTCTTCTGCAAGTAATTATGCTTGTGGACAAGGTCTATTAGAAATAGAATTAGCCGAAAATCCAATAATAAATGTAACAAAACCCGATGAGTTTTTTAAATTCAACAATTACGAAGATTGAAGTGGTAGCAGCTCAAAGTGAGGACACTTTGCGCAGCGGGAAATTGTATTTATAGTTTGGTTTGGAACGCATAAAGAATATGATAAAATTAACGCTAAAGAAGTAAGTT
>CAXYUO010000036.1:0-15644 GCA_964292185.1 uncultured Frigoriflavimonas sp. | reverse complement strand
TCTAAATCCTCATCCTCTAATTCGTTTTTGAATATTTTTCTAACATATTTTCTGCATGAAAAGTAGATTTTTCTAAAAAATTGTTTTTATCAGAAACGATGGTTTCTATACCATTTATGTCTTTATTTTTAGAAAAATTGGTGTGCAAAGAAACCACTAAATCTGGCTTCATTTCGTTTATTTTATCCGTTCTATCAGATAATTTTATATAATTATCATCTGGACGAAGCAATACAATTTCTATATCAGCATTTTTATTAAATGCTTTTACTTTTTGAGCAATTTTTTCAACAATTGCTTTTTCAGTAAGCATTCCGTTTTTTGCTCCAATATCTTCTCCACCATGTCCTGCATCAATTACGATTAATTTTTTTGTAGGAAACGTGGTAAAAGCCATCAAACAAAATAGGGCAATTAATGAAAACACGGAAATAATTTTTAGATTTTTCATAGAATTTAATTTTAATATTTTAAAATTAGTAAAATTTCTATGACTGAGATTGTAATTTCAAAGTTTAACTAAAAAATAACATAGTTTAACATTTGTTTTTTTTCAAAATTCCTTTAATTTTCTCCCAATATTCATCCATTTTTTCTATAGAAAGATCTTCCAAAGAAACCTCATCTTCCAAAGCCAAATTTTCCATTTTCTGAAATCTATTGATGAATTTATTGTTGGTTTTTTCTAAAGCTGTGTCCGGATTTATATTTGAAATTCTGGCATAATTGACCAATGAAAAGAAAACATCACCCAATTCTTGCTCTTTTTTATCAAAGTCGGTTTCTGCTTGAAACTCGGCTAATTCTTCATATATTTGTTTCATTAATTCATGAAAAAAATAATTTAAAAAAAAAGCCACGATTTTCATCGCAGCTTCAATATTTAGAAAATTAAATTCTAATTAATGTGCTTCATTTCCGTCAACTCCGTGAGAATGACCATGAGAAAGTTCTTCTTCTGTTGCTGGTCTTGTAGATTCTAATTCGATATCAAAATGCAAAGTTTTTCCTGCCATTGGATGATTTAAATCTACGGTAACTGCTTCCGAAGAAACTTCTATTACCATTGCGTTTACATGGTTTCCTTCTGGATCTTGCAATGGCAAAATTGCTCCAATTGGTGGCATTTCGTTATCTCCAAACATTGCAACTGGCAATTGTGTAACTGCATTTTCAGCTTTTTGTCCGTAACCTTCTTCTGGAGTAATCGTAAAAGATTTTTGTTCACCTGCAACCATTCCTTGCAAATGTTCTTCAAATTTTGGCAACATCATACCAACTCCATATAAAAATAGAAATGGATTTTCTGCATCTGTTTTTTCAATAAAGGTTTTTTCGCCATTTTCTTCAACAGCGTTTAGTGTGTATTGTACTGCTACTACGTGGTTTTTCTCTACCGTCATATCGTTTTTGTTTTTTCGAGAATTTATATTTCTCTATTTAAAATTGATTTTTAATAATTGATTTCTATCCATTTTTTGGAATTGCAAAGATAAGATTTTGAAATTAATTGATGATTTTTTCTAAATAAGTTCTACCGTAAAACCATCATTTAAGATTAAAACTCCTTCAGATGTTTTATTTTCATTCTCTTTAAAACCTTTCAGTTTGCTGGTTTTCCCTTTTTTTATAATATCAAAAATCTGTTTTTCCGTAATGTTTTTACCAAATATTTCTATTGGAATTTTGAAACCACAATTTTTAAAATTGGTACATCCAATTGCAGTTTTGCCTTTTATCAATTTATTTTCTTTGCATTTCGGGCAATTTTCTTCTTCCCAAATAATTGCAGTTTTTATTCTAGGCGTTTTATTTTCAGGTTTTTCGGGTAAGATGTCTTCTTGTAAAGAAATTACTTTTCCTTTTTCGTTGATTACATTTTTGGTGAGTTGCGTTACCATTGCAATCAATTCTTCTTTAAATTGTGAAGCATCATATTCTCCACTTTCAATTTTTCTTAATTTAAATTCCCATTCTCCTGTTAATTCAGGACTTTTTAATAATTCATCTTGAATCACATCTATCAAATCCATTCCGGTAGAAGTTGGGATCAAGTTTTTCTTTTTTCGCTCTATATATTTTCTTCGGAAAAGTGTTTCTATAATATTTGCTCGTGTAGAAGGTCTTCCTATTCCGTTATTTTTCATTATTTCTCGCAATTCTTCATCATCAACTTGTTTTCCAGCAGTTTCCATAGCACGTAGTAAAGTTGCTTCTGTATAGTGTTTTGGAGGGCTGGTTTTTCCTTGATGAATGATTGGTTTATGCTCTCCTTTTTCTCCAATTTTAAATTCAGGAATCGTTTGTTCTTCGTCTTTTTCTTTGTTTTCGCTATCTTCTTTTTTATCTTTTGCGTACACTTCTCTCCATCCTAATTCTAAAATTTGTCTTCCAGAAGTTTTAAATTGTATAGTTCCTACTTGACCTTGAACCAAAGTATTAGATATTTTACATTCTGGATAAAAAACAGAGATGAATCTTTTTGCCACCATATCATAAATTTGCTTTTCTTCTTTGCTTAATTGGCTTGTTGGTGGTATTTCTGTGGGAATTATTGCGTGGTGATCTGTAACTTTGGTATCATCAAACACTGTTTTCGATTTTTCAATAGGTTTTGATAAAAGTACAGCCGTAAATTCTTTATAAAAATGCATACTTTGCAGAATTACAGGAATTTGAGGATGCAAACTTTCCGAAAGATAAGTGGTATCTACTCTTGGATAAGTGGTGTGTTTTTTTTCATATAAACTTTGGATATATTTCAACGTATTATCCGCAGAAAACCCAAATTTTCTATTGGCTTCTACTTGTAAAGCCGTTAAATCAAACAATCTAGGATTTTTTTCTTTGCCTTCTTTTATTTCAAAAGAAACGATTTCGAATGGGTTTTGTTTAAGATATTCTAAACCTTTTTCTGCTTTTTCTTTCGTTTTCAAACGATCTATTGCCGCATTGAAAATTACATTTCTGTATTTGGTTTTTAGTTCCCAATATTCTTCTATAGAAAATGCATTTATTTCTTTTTGTCGCTCAACAATCATTGCTAATGTTGGAGTTTGAACTCTTCCTACAGAAAGCATGCTTTTATTTCCTCCAAATTTTTTGGTGAATAATCTTGTTGCATTGATGCCCAAAAGCCAATCTCCAATTGCTCTCGCATTTCCTGCTAAATATAGATTTTGGTAGTTTTCTGCGGGTTTTAGGTTTTTAAATCCTTCTTTTATTGCAGTTTCTGTAAGCGAAGAAATCCACAATCTTTTCATGGGTTTTTTGCATTTTGCTTTCTGCAAAACCCAACGTTGTATTAGTTCTCCTTCTTGTCCTGCATCACCACAATTGATGACTTCATCGCATTCTGCAACTAATTTTTCTATGGTTTCAAATTGTCTTTTTACACCAGGATTTTCGATTACTTTTATCCCAAAAGGATTGGGAATTATGGGAAGTGAAAATAAATTCCAAGATTTTAGATGTGGGCTGTAATCATGAGGTTCTTTTAGCGTACAAAGATGTCCGAAAGTCCAGGTTACGCAATATCCATTTCCTTCTAAATAGCCTTGTTTAGGTGTGTTTGCACCTAAAATTTTGGCAATGTCTCGTGCAACACTTGGCTTTTCTGCGATACATAATTTCATTTTACAACCTCATTTTCTATAAAGCTGCAAATTAGCATATTTTTTTTTAAAGCTAATGTTGCAAATTATTTATTGTTGAAAAGCTTCGTTTTTTAAATTAATTTTTTTTGCAATTTATTATAAATCATTTTATAAATTAATTTGAGAGATTTCAGAAGTTTTATTTTGTATTTTAGCTTAAATTTATAATGTATATCCGTAATTAATAATAATTATAAAATCTCTGTGAACTTTGCTAAATGAAATGCCTTTGCGAACCTCAAAAGGAAGATAAATATAAAAAATCTTTGCGAGATCTGCGTTCAAAATTTTATTATGACAAACAACGGACATACGTAAAATTTATTAACAAAAAATCACACTAATGAAGTTAATTTTAAAAATAATTTTGATTTTTTCTTTTATAGGAATCACAACTAGTTTTAATGAAAAACAAAGTGTAACTGTAGAAATTTATCATCTAAATAATAAAAAGAATTTAAAAAAAATAAAGAATACAGATTTTGAATATCGCTTAATTTATGGACATAATTATAGTTCTGAAATAAATGCAACATTTTTACAGAAATTAAAAAAAGCAGGTTATAAAAAAAGCAAATTTTCTGATGAAAAATCTATTAAAATCATTGAATTTTTAGATTCAAAAAAAGAAGGATATTCTAAATACGAAACAGCTTGTAAAAAGATGTATAGAGATGTAATTGTTATTAAAAAAGAAAATGAAATCATCAAAATAATTAAAATTTGTACAAGCTGTTATGCAAATCAAGTGCTATATAAAAAAAATGAAACAGAGCTTTTGTTATCCTTTGAAGATTACGATAATTTAAGTGAGCAATTTAAAAATTAAGAGTTTCTACAAATTCAAAAACAATTTAGGATTTACAGGAACATTGTTTTTTTGAACTTCATAATGAAGATGCGGACCTGTAGATCTTCCAGTATTTCCAGATTTTGCAATTATCTGATTTACATATACTTTCTCATCTGTTTTCACCAATAATTCTGAAAGATGACCGTATAAAGTTGCCAATCCATTTCCATGAGAGATGATTACACAATTTCCGTAACCACCTTTTTGTCCAGAAAAAATCACAATTCCTGTAGCTGCAGCTTTCACATTGCTACCAAAAGGTACGGCAATATCTAATCCTTTGTGAAATTGAATTTGATCTGCTTCACTTGGCGAATTATTTTCTTCACGTGCTGCAACTTTATTTTTTGCAATTGGAGCATCATTTTTTACAGTTGCTTTTATTTTAGGGTAAATCGTAATTTCATCAACTACATTTCCTAAACTATCTCTAATTTTCAAAATTTGTGGCGCTCCATCTACAATTTCTGCGGAAGTAGAAGCTGTAGGAATAGATTTTTCGGTCTTCGGTTTTTCTGGAAGTCGCATTACAGGAATTGGGTTTTTTCGTTTCCCAAATTGCGAAGAAATGTAACCTTTTGTAGGAATACCGAGTGGAACTTGATTTAATCTTTCTTGTAAATCTGCCAAATATTGGCTGTATCTGTTGCTTACTTTTGCAAGGTAAATATCATTACTCAAGCTATCTGTATGCAATTCATCAATAATAGGACTAGATATATTTTTGTTTTTCAAGAAAGATTGTAAATTCCTAGTAATGGCATCTATATTTTGTAAATCTGTTTTTATTTGAGGAAAATCTACACTGTCTTTTTCATCATTTATTTTTACCAAATTCACATTATAAGTTTTCTCTTGCCTTTCTGTGTAGAGTTTTGCAATAACCATTGCTTGAGCAAAAATGATAAAAGTGAAAAGTAAAATTGAAAAGTATTTTCTTCTCTTATTTTTTCTAAATATTTTCTTTCTGTTTAATTTCTTCATGAAATATTGAATATGTTTATAATTTTCAGACGCCAAAAATAGAAAAATATTGTAATAATGTTTTAAATTTTCATCACATTTTCAAAATATTATTAACACATTTTCCAATAAGAGATGCTCATCTTTTGCTATATTTGTACAAATAGAAAAATAACTATGTCTGAAGATATTGAAAATTCAACTTTCACAAATAATAAAACAGTAGGTGTTTTAGGAAGTGGAAGTTTTGCTACAGCTATTGTAAAAATGCTTTTAGAAAATTGCGAACAAGTGCATTGGTGTGTAAGAAATGAATTTGTGAAAGGTGCAATAGAACTTCGTGGACATAATCCTACTTATCTCACTTCTGTAAGCTTTCCGAAAGATAAATTACAACTTACGGTAGATATAAATGAATTGGTTTCTGCTTGCGATATTATAGTTTTGGCAACTCCGTCTATTTATTTATCAGATATCATGGATCAATTAAATTGTGATTATTCCAATAAAATATTTGTTTCTGCTATTAAAGGTATAATTCCAAAAGTGAATGATGTGGTTGCGCATTATCTTAGAAATGAATTTAATATTGGTTTCAAATGTCAAGCCGTAATTGCAGGTCCATGTCATGCAGAAGAAGTAGCGATGGAAAGACTTTCTTTTCTCACCATTGCAACTGCAGAAGATGAAACCGCAGAAATTTTGAAAAATATTTTCTCCTCAGATTTCATAAAAGTGAATACCAGCAAAGATATTCTAGGAAATGAATACAGTGCAATTCTAAAAAATATTTATGCAATAGGTGCAGGAATTGCAAGTGGATTAGGATATGGAGATAATTTCACAGCGGTTTTGGTTTCCAATGCAATTCGTGAAATGGAAACATTTTTAGATGCAGTATATGCAGTTCATAGAGATGTGAATGAAAGTGCGTATTTGGGAGATTTATTGGTTACTGCCTATTCTTTATTTTCTAGAAACCGAAGTTTAGGTAATTTAATAGGAAAAGGATACACCGTAAAATCTGCCATACAATCTATGAACATGGTTGCAGAAGGCTATTATGCAGCTGATTCTATTTGGGAAACTGCACAAAGTAATAATTTAGATTTACCAATTATCAATGCTGTTTACCAGATTTTATATCAAGAAAAAAATGCCGAAAAGCAATTTAAAAAATTAGCAATGAAGTTGAATTAAAATTTTCTCTTATTTCTATAATCACTAAAAAAATGCACGAACTTACCAATAGAATTCCCCATGATCAATACGATGTAGTATTAATCGGAGGTGGAATAATGAGTACCACTTTAGGAACTTTGCTTCATGAATTTGATCCCACCTTAAAAATTGCCATTTTCGAAAGATTAGGACGTTTTGCCAAAGAAAGTTCCGCAGCTTGGAATAATGCAGGAACAGGACATTCCGCTTTTTGTGAACTCAATTATACGCCAGAAAAAGAAGATGGAACTATTGATATAAAAAAAGCAGAAAGCATTGCCGAACAATTCGAGGTTTCTAAGCAATTTTGGTCTTATTTAATTTCTAAAAATCATATAAATTCTCCCAAAGATTTCATTAATTCTTGTCCACACATGAGTTTTGTTTTTGGAGAAAATGATGTTCAGTTTTTAGAAAAACGCCATGAAAAAATGATAGAATCCAACCTTTTTAAAGGAATGGAATTTACAAAAAACCACGATCAATTAAGAGAATGGGTTCCATTAATGATGTCTAAAAGAGAAGACAACGAAATTCTAGCAGCTACAAAAATGGATTTGGGAACCGATGTGAATTTCGGAAGTTTAACCCGAAAAATGGGACGTTTTTTGGCGGAAGATTCTTTGGTAGATGTTTTTCTTTATCATGAAGTAAAAGATTTGGATTTAAAAAAAGATGGCAAATGGCAAATGAAAGTGAAAAACAGAATGACCAATAAAAGCCTAAATGTTTCTGCAAATTTTGTGTTTGTTGGAGCAGGAGGTTATGCTTTGCCACTTTTGGATAGTTCAGACATAAAAGAAAGCGATGGATATGGCGGTTTTCCTGTTTCTGGAGAATGGTTGGTTTCTTATAACGAAGATTTAATAGCAAAACATCACGCAAAAGTATATACACAAGCTGGTTTAGATGCTCCACCAATGAGCGTTCCGCATTTGGATTTAAGAATTATAGATGGAAAAAAAGCACTTTTATTTGGTCCGTTTGCAGGATTTTCTACCAAATTTTTGAAAGAAGGCAGTTATTTAGATTTGCCAGAAAGTATTAATTTCAGCAATATTCGTTCACTTTTTGGAGCTTGGTGGCACAATTTACCACTCACAAAATATTTGATAGAACAAGTTGCGATGACGAAATCTCAAAGAATGGAGCATCTAAAAAAATATGTGAAAGATGCCAAAGAAGAAGATTGGGAACTGAAAATTGCCGGACAAAGAGTGCAAATCATTAAAAAAGATGAAGAAACGGGCGGAAAATTAGAATTCGGGACAGAAGTGGTAACGAATGAAAGTAAAACTATTGCATCACTTTTAGGAGCTTCTCCTGGAGCTTCTCCTGCTGCAAATGCGATGCTGCATGTTTTAGAACTTTGTTTTCCCGAAAAACTTCAAAATGAATGGCGAGAAAAATTGCTAGAAATAATCCCAAGTTATGGACAGAAATTATCTGAAAACGAGGAATTATCAGAAAAAATGAGAACTTATTCTAAAGAAATGTTAGAATTAAATTATTAAAAAGAAAATAAAATTTTAATATTAGTTATTGGTTTGAAATTCAACGATATAACTCTTAATAAGAAACTTAATTTTTAAAAATAAAAAGCTTGTCAACAATCCTCAAACCTTTTATCGAGCCAGATTTGTTATCAAAAATTCAATCAGAAATTTCTACAGAGCAACAAGTGGTCGTGCATTGTTGTTTTCAGAATGATTTTGCATTTGGAATGATGATTAGAATTTGGAAATCCACCTTTTTATTAGATGCGCATTCTTCTCATAAAAGCAAGTTGCTTTTTGCGGATAATATTTGCTTTAATCCAGATTGGATGATGGTTCCGATGGTAGAAAAATACTGGTTTACATTAATTTTTAGTGGTTTGCCAAAAGATTGTACACAATTCGATTTTGCAGAAATTATCCCAGAAAGTGGTGGTTTTTATGTGCCGAAAATAGAGAGAAATATAACGGATATTTATAATATCAATATTTAGAGTTGGTTGATAATAATCAATTTTTTTCTAGGTATTCCATCAAATAATCGTCCATTACTAAGCCATTTCCAATATCAAAAACTCCTTCGTCATAAATAGAAAAACCCAACTTTTTATAAAATTGAATAGCTGGGTTATTTTTATTTACATTGAGAATAATTCTATTGTTTCCTTCGTTTTTCACCCAATTTTTTAGAAAATCGAGAGCTAATTTTCCAAAATTTTTGCCTTTTTCAGATTCGTAAAGATAAATTCTGTGAAGTTTGGTGGTTTTAGGTTCTGCATTTTTTTCAAAACCAATTATGCCGATTGATTTCTCTTCATCATTATTAATAAAAAAATAAAAATAGTTTGGGTTTTCAAAATGTTTCTGCAATTCTTCAATAGAATACATTTCTTGCAACATATATTCTATCTGCTTTGTAGAAAGCATTTCTTTGTAGTTTTCTGTCCAAGATTTTGTAGCAATTTGCTGAATTTTCAGTAAATCATTTTCTGTAGCTGCAATTATTTTCATTTTTAAATTAAGTTAGAATTTTAGCTATTTATAACTGCTATTTCTTCTTTAATTTTTTGTTGCAAAGCTTCTGAAGCTTGTATTAATGGCAATCTCAAATAGTTTTTGATGATGCCTTTTTGAGCTAAAACGGTTTTTATTCCACTTGGATTTCCTTCTTCAAAAATTAAACGGGTAATATCTACCAATTTATTGTGAATTTCGTAGGCTTCTTGCACTTTTCCATCAAATGCCAATTGTACCATTGTAGAAAATTCTTTTGGGAAACCTTGTCCTATTACAGAAATTACACCATCTCCTCCAGCTAAAGTTACAGGAAGTGTAAATTCATCATCACCAGAAAGTAAAGAGAAATTGGCTGGTTTTTTTCTTAAAATATCAAAATATTGCAAAATATTGGGTGCAGCTTCTTTTATCATTATTAAATTAGGAAATTCTGCAGCTAATCTAAGTGTAGTTTTGCTTTCCATATTTTGTCCTGTTCTGCTTGGAACATTGTACATGATAATTTTTTTCCCTGTAGAAGCAAGCATTTTATAATGTTGATAAAGCCCTTCTTGATTAGGTTTGTTGTAATATGGAGATACAGAAAGTATGGCTTCGAAACCAGAAAGATCTGCTTCTTCTATCTGTTTTTTTACTTCCATTGTATTGTTTCCACCGATTCCTAAAACCAAAGGAAGTCTGCCATTATTTACAGAAATTACATGCTTTATAACTTTTTGTTTTTCATCATTAGAAAGCGTTGCAGCTTCTGCAGTTGTTCCCAAAACCACCAAAAATGAGGTGCCATTTTCTATATTATATTCTATCAATTTTGAAAGTGAATCAAAATCTACCGATAAATCTTCTTTGAAAGGAGTTACCAATGCAACACCTACACCTTTTAAATTATTCATATTGTTTTAAAATTATAGCTTCAAATTTAAGAAAATTTACGCATTATTTTGAATCTTATTTTAAAATATTCTTCACATATTTCTATATTTGTGCTTTATAAATTATAAATTTTATGAAATTTAATTTTAAGCAGCTCGTTTTCATTTTTGGTTTACTTTCTTTAGTGAATTGTGCAGCAATTTCTTCGGAAAATACACCAACTTTAGAACTGTTAGATGTATATGAAATATCTTACGATACTCAATTTGAAAAAACTCAAGTTGGAGGTTTGTCTGGTATTGATTATGATAAAAAAGAGGATCAATATTATATCATTTCAGATGATAGAGCAGAGCAAAATAATGCAAGAATTTACGAAGCTAAGATAGAAATAGATCAAAATAAAATTAAAAAAGTAGATTTTCTGAAGGTGATTTATTTAAAAGATAAAAATCAAAAATTATTTGAAAATTCTAAAGTAAATCCTTTGAAATCAACAGATCCGGAAGATGTGAGGTATAATGCGAAAAAAAATACTTTGGTTTGGAGTAGTGAAGGAGAAAGAATCATCAAAGGAAATAAAGAAATACTCGTAAATCCTTCTGTTTTTGAAATAAATAGGAGTGGAGAATTTAAAAATGATTTTGAATTACCAGCTAATTTAGAAATGCATTCTACAGAAAAAGGACCTCGTAGAAATGGAGTTTTAGAAGGTTTGTCTTTCAATAAAAATTTCACAAAATTATATACCAATGTAGAAGAACCTTTGTATGAAGATGGTGCACAAGCTAATTTGGAAAAAGGAGGAATCATTCGTTTTTTTGAATTTGATGCAAATACTTATAAAAATACAGCGCAATATTTCTATCCTTTAGATCCAATTGCAAAAGCTCCAATTCCTGCAACTGGGTTTTCTGTGAATGGTGTTTCTGCAATTTTAAATTATAAAAAAAATAAATTTCTAGTAGTAGAAAGGTCTTTTTCTGTAGGAACTGCTGCTTGTACTATAAAAATATTTAATTATGATTTAGAAAAAGCGCAGAAAAATTTAGATTTGAATACGATAAATAATACAAAAAAATTAGTATTAAATTTGAATACTTTAGGTATTTTTACAGACAATATAGAAGGCATCACTTTTGGACCAAAATTGAAATCTGGTGAACAAACATTGTTGTTGATTTCTGATAATAACTTTTCAAAAGAACAAAGAACTCAAATTCTATTATTTAAAATAAAAAAATAAAATATGAACTCCATTTCAAAAAAAATTAGCGTGTTCTTTTTACTGCTTTTCAGTTGTAATCTCCTTTTTGCATGGGCAGAAACTGGGCATAGAGTTGTAGGAGATGTTGCAACGCACAACATCAAAAGAAAAACTTTGAAAAAGATAAATAAGCTTGTGAATTACGAATCTTTAGCAAATATGGGTACTTTTGGTGACGAAATAAAATCTGACGAACGTTACAAAAAATTTTATTCTTGGCATTTTGTAAACTTCAAAGATGGAGAGAAATACAATGCAGCAACCAAAAATCCGGAAGGAGATTTGATAGAAGGAATCAATACTTGTATTGCGATTTTGAAAGATAAAAAATCAAGCAAAGAAGATCAAGTATTTTATTTGAAAATGCTCGTACATTTTGTAGGAGATTTGCATCAGCCACTTCACGTTGGTCATGCAGAAGATAAAGGTGGAAACGATATAAAGGTAAGTTGGTTCGGGAAAAGCAGCAATTTGCATAGAGTTTGGGACGGAGATATGATTGATGAATGGAATATGAGCTATACTGAATTATCTTATAATTTACCTTATTTAAACAAAGATCAAAAAGAAGAAATACAAAAAGGAACGTTATTAGATTGGGTTTACGAATCTCAAAAGTTAGCTTCTACCGTATATTCTTCAGTAAAAATGGACGAAAAGTTATCTTACAAATATTCTTATGATTATCTATCAATTGCCAAAAAACAATTACAAAAAGGAGGGTTGAGATTGGCGAAAATTTTAGACGACATTTATAGTTAGACAGGTTTTATTATCATTAATACTTTAATAAAATATCTTTCCTTACTTTTGTGTATTGCAAACTTATATTAAAAATATGCTCAAAAAAACATTCACACATTCCATTTTGAAAAAACAACTTGTATTTTCATTAGTTTTTATAGGTTTTCTCAATGTATTTGGGCAAGAAATTTCGTCTAAAAAATGGAAAGATTTATTTTCATTTAATAATGTTTTGGCAATAAAAGAAGATGGTTCTAAATTATTTGCTGCCACAGAAAATGGTTTATTTAAATATGATACTTCTAATGGTGAAATTTCTAAAATCACGAAAGCCAATGGTTTGCATGATGTGAAAATTTCTGCTTTTGATTATAATCCTGTAACTAAAATTGGTTTAGTAGGCTATGTAAATGGATCTTTAGATGTTATCACAGAAGATGGAATTACCTTAGTTGTAGATATTCCAGTAGCACAAGGATATAACGGAAACAAAAAAATAAACCATATTTCTATAACCGGAAATAAGGCGATAATTTCTGTAAATTATGGAGTTTCTATTTTCGATTTAGAGAAAAAAGAATTTGGAGCAACATCTTTTTTCACAAATGGAAGCACCTATCAAGCTTGTAAAGAAGCTACTATAAAAGATAATAAAGTTTTTGCAGCTACAACTACAGGAATTAAAACGCATATTTTAGACGTTACATTTCCAGTTTTTTCTACTTGGAGTACGCAAACTACAGGAAATTTCACCCAAGTTTCTTCTGATGCAACTGTAGCTTTTTCTACATCAAATACAGTTTATTATGAAAATGGTGGAACTTTTTCCGCAATTCCTAATAGTTTTGTTGAAATTCAAGACGTAGTTGTGAATGGAAGCAATATTATCATTACAGATCAACAAAGAATTTATGTTTATAATACTTCTGGAGCACAAGTGGATAATTTAACTTTCGGAGAAAATTGCAATACAGCAAACTTCGTGAAAGGAAAAATATATGGAGGTACAAAACTTTCTGGCGTAAAAGATTTAGCTAATAAATTTTATAAACCAGATGGTCCATATAAAAATGATTCTTATCAAATGTCTTTATTGAATGATCAAATTTGGGTTTCTACAGGTGGTTTAGATAGTTACAACGGTCCTATTTATAGAGATTTAGGATATTATCATTTTGATGGTACAAAGTGGATCTATCCAGAATATTTTATAGATAATCCTATCTTATTTGATTTGATGGATGTGATGCCAAATCCTGCAAAACCTAGTGAAGTTTTTTTCACCAATCATAATTTCGCTGGAGATAAAGGTATTTATAAAATGGAAAACGATGTTTTTGTAAAAAGATACAAAAGCAGTGATGTTACTTCTCCATACTATTCTAGACCAATAGGAATAGGATTTGATGAGAATAATAATATGTTTGTTAGTGTTTTTGCAATACAAAACGCAATCTTGGGAACAGGTTATTATTTATATAATGCGGCTGTAGATAATTTCACACTTGTTCCAGTTTCTACAGCAGTTGGTGCATTAAAACCAATTTTAAAAAATGGATATTTCTACCTTTCATCGCCTTCTTATTCTGCTGGAGGTCTTATAATAAAAAAATATGATAATAATCCTGGAAATACAAATGCTCCCTCAAAAACCATTACTACATCTAATAATCTTCCTGTAAATGGTGTTGTAAGTGTGGCAATTGATACAGAAGATGATGTGTGGATTGGAACAAGAGAAGGTTTGAGGATTTTACCTAATATAGAATCTTCTTTTACAGATTTAGTGCCGCAAACAGAAGAAATAATTATCACTCAAAGTGGTGTAGCAGAAGAACTTTTTAGAGATAATACCATTTTGCAAATAGCAGTAGATTCTGGAAATCACAAATGGGTTTCTGTAGATGGAGGTGGCGTTTATTATTTGAGTGCAAATGGCGAAGAAACTTTAAAACAATTCACCAAAGAAAATTCTCCATTGCCAACTAATAGTGTTACAGATATAAAAATAGATGAAAAAACAGGAAAGGTGTATTTCGTAACTTTTGATGGTATTGTAGTATATCAAGGAGATGTTTCGGAAGTAACCTCAGATTTTGGAAACGTTTCCGTTTATCCAAATCCTGTGGTTAAATCTCAGTTTAAAGGCAATGTAACATTACGCGGTTTGGCAAATAAAACCAACATTAGAATTACAGATGCAGCCGGAAATCTTGTGCGTAGTGCTGTAGCGAGAGGAGGTTTTTATGAATGGAATCTCAATAATCAAAAAGGAAATAGAGTTGCTTCTGGTGTATATTTTGTTTTGATGACTAATGATGATGCTACTTCGAAAGCAACCATAAAAATTGCAGTAGTCAATTAATGCAAAATATCTCTTGCTTTTTATTGTCTTATGTGAAATATGGTGATCATGATGCTATTTTGCATTGTTTTACAGAAGACTCTGGCTATCAAAGCTACTTTGCAAAAGGTATTTACGCAGCAAGAAACAAGAAAAAAGCATACCTTTTACCATTAAATGAGTTGCATATTTTTATAAATCCAGCTTCCAAGAATAAGAGTATTCAAAATATTACAAGAATAGAACTCTGCAAGAATAGAGATTTATACACCAAAATAAAATCTAATGCAGTAATTTTTTTCGTAGCAGATTTTCTTAATCAAATTTTAAAATTAGAAAGCGGAAATGCTTTAATTTACCAAGAAATAGAACGTTTTTTGGAAGAAGTAGAAAAAGAAAATCATCAAGCACATTTGTTTTTTATGTTTTCTTTACTAGAAATTATAGGTTTTTCTCCACTTTTGTCTTCAGAAAAATATCTAAATCCAGAGAATGGTAATTTTGAATCAGCACAATTTCACCCAATTTTCAATGAAAAAATATCTGAAATTTGGAGAAATTTGTCTGCGGTAGAAAATCCTTATTTTTTTAAAATTAACTCAAAATTTCGGAAAGATTTTCAAGATTCTTTGCTGTTGTATTATAAATATCATATTTCAGATTTTAAAACACCAAAATCTTTAGAAATACTACAACAGATTTTTGATTAATAGATTTTTCCAGAGAAATTCTTAAAAAAATGCTGTCCAATATTAAATTGAACAGCACCACCATTAAAAATAAAAAACTATGAAACCCATGGCATTCCTAAAATTGAATACCATATCTTTTGCAAGCAATTTGGATTGCTTGTTTTTCTAAATTACTTTAGAAAATACTTTTAAAACATTTTTTTTATGATTAATGTTCATTTCTTTTGGCTTCTATTTATATATACGAAGTTATTTTAGGAATAGTTTTAAATGGATTGAATTTTTTAAATTTTCAAAAACTAATTTTTATAATCAAAGGTTCAGTACATGACAAAAATTTTAAACCACAAAAGAAACAATAGGAAACTGCTAAATAAGGAGTTCAAAAGTTAAAATAAGTTTGAAAATATTTGACTTTCAACTTTTTTTATCTTTTTCAGTCTAAAAAACATCTGCTTTTGTGACTCGTATGTTTGTATTTTATAAATATAGACTAATTTTAAGAATTAAAGCTGGAA
>CAXYUO010000035.1:0-15957 GCA_964292185.1 uncultured Frigoriflavimonas sp. | reverse complement strand
TTCCTATTACATTGGGCTTAATATTGCCGAAAGCATGAAAAAGCAAGGTTTAAATGTAGATGTAGATCTACTTTCTCAAGGGATGAAAGATGAATTAGCTGGAGGAAAAACGCTACTTCCAAAAGAAGAAATGCAGACTTTTATGCAGAACTTTGGTCAAAAGCAGCAAGAAAAAGCTATGGAAACTGCAAAACTAAAAGCCGACGAAAATAAAAAAACAGGCGCAGCATTTATGCTTAAAAACAAAGCAAATTCTGCCATAAAAACTACAGCTTCTGGTATACAATATGAGGTATTGAAAGAAGGTGATGGCGTAAATAAACCAAAAGCATCTGATATTGTTTCCGTAATTTACACCGGAAAATTATTAGACGGAACTGTTTTTGACTCTACCGAAAAACAAGGTGGAAAACCTTTGGACATTCCATTATCAAGCGTGATAAAAGGTTGGACAGAAGGTGTACAATTAATGAGCAAAGGTGCAAAATACAGATTTACTATTCCTTCTGATTTCGCTTATGGAGATCAAGGTGGCGGAAACGTAATTCCTCCTGGTTCTACTCTTATTTTTGAAATCGAATTGGTAGATTTTAAATCTGGAGCAGCAGAAAAAATAGAAGTTGCTCCTAAAGCAATGAAATAAAAACTATTCAAACAGCCATTAATTCTAAATTAGTGGCTGTTTTTTTATTCAAATTATGCTAATTATTAAAGCTCAATTGATCAGATTTTAAGTTTAAGCTACTTTCAAAATTATTTGTAAAAAGTCCACCAGTTCCTAAACCTTGTGGCATTTTATTATTTTTGATAAACGTATATTGTGCAATCGCATTTAATCCGATATTACTTTCAAGAGCCGAAGTAATCCACCAACCAATTCCCAGATTTTCTGCAATAGAAATCCATTCATCTGTACCTGAAAAACCACCTACCAAAGCTGGTTTCAAGATAATGTATTGAGGTTTTATTTGTTCTAAAAGTGCTTTTTTATCATCAAATTTTAAAACACCTATTAATTCTTCGTCCAAAGCAATTGGAGTTGGTGTATTTTTACAAAGTTCAGCCATGTCAATACGTTCGTCATTGCGAGGAACGATAGATTTTACGTCATTGCGAGGAACAGCCTGTCCCGAAACTTCGGGAAAGCAATCTCCCGACTTTTTTATCGGCTGTTCAATAGAATGAATTTCCAAATCTGCCAATTCTTTTAATACGATTTTCGCTTCCTCGAAAGAAAATCCTCCATTTGCATCTACCCGAATTTCCATTTGATTTTTTGGGAATTTTTGCCTTAAATTTTCTATAATTTCTCGTTCAGAGCTCCAATCAACTCCAATTTTTAGCTTGATACAATCAAAACCATCATCCAGTTTTTGTTGAATTTGAGATTGCATAAAATCTGAATCTCCCATCCAAATCAACCCATTAATTTTAATTGATTTTTCTCCAGTAGTAAATTCACTTGGAAAATAAATATTTTCTGGCTGATTTAAATTTAACATCGCTTGTTCTAAACTAAACCAAATTGAGGGAAATTGTAATAATTCTTGTTTTAAAATTTCAATGTTTTTATTGATATTTTCGCACAACCATTGCAGTTTTTCTTCATATTCTGGAACGTCATCATAGCTCAAACCACGAAATAATGCACACTCTCCTATTCCTTTTTTATCGCCTTCAAAAATTTCCAGAAAAAAAGTTTCTTTGGTTTTTAAAATTCCACGAGAAGTTCCGCTGGGATTTTTAAATTCTAAAAGATATTGTTTGAAAGTGGCTGTTTTCATTGATTTTCAATTTATTTTAAATGAAATTGGTTGTAAAAAAAACTTTGCCAAAGATTTTCAACTTTGGCAAAGTAATTTGGACGTTAAAAATTCTAATATCTAAATGCTATTGAGCATTTTTCATAAATTCCTCAGCTTTTTCTACCATATTTTTGCTTCCACAGAAGAATGGAACTCTTTGATGAAGTTCTGTTGGTTCTATTTCTAAAATTCTTTGAAATCCATCACTGCATTTTCCACCAGCTTGTTCTGTAAGAAATGCCATTGGATTGCATTCGTAAAGCAATCTCAATTTTCCGTTTGGAGATTGCGAAGTTGAAGGATAAATATAAATTCCACCTTTTATCATATTTCTATGGAAATCTGAAACCAAAGAACCAATATATCTAGAAGTATAAGGTCTATCTTCTTCTTCCATTTGGCAATATTTTAAATAATTTTTTACTCCTTGCGGAAATTTCGCATAATTTCCTTCATTTATAGAATAAATTTTTCCAGTTTCAGTAAAAGTCATGTTTGGATGCGATAGATAAAAAGTACCGATTGAAGGATCTAGGGTAAAACCATTCACACCATTTCCTGTGCTATAAACAATCATTGTAGAAGATCCGTAAACTACATATCCTGCTGCAACTTGTTCCACTCCTTTTTGTAAGAAATCTCTCAATTCCACAGGTTGACCTGGTTCTGAAACTCTACGATAAATAGAGAATATGGTTCCTACAGAAACGTTCACATCAATATTTGAAGAACCATCTAAAGGATCCATTAATACTACATATTTGCTTAGATGCGCATTTTCTCCAGATTTTATTTCTATATAATCATCATTTTCTTCGGAGGCAATTCCGCATACAACTTCTCTTTGTGAGAGTGCTTCTATAAATATTTCATTAGCAAGAACATCTAGTTTTTGCTGCTGTTCTCCTTGTATATTTTCATTTCCAGCATGACCAATAATTTCTGCGATTCCAGCTTTGTTTACCTCACGGTTTACAACTTTTGAAGCCAATCTTATTGCGCTTAATAATCGTGAAAGTTCTCCACTCGAATAAAGAAAATCATCTTGTTTTTCTATTAAAAATTCTCCTAGAGTTTGAAAAGATTGGTCTGCCATTTTTGCAATTTTTTTATTGTTATACACAAAGTTCGTGAAAATAGATGAGACTACACATTTTTTTTATTGAAATTGAATTAATAAATTTGATGTTTTAAAATTTATAGAATAATAGTTTACATTTCAATTATTCTCAATTACATTAATTATATATGAAAGTTTTTAAATTTGGAGGAGCATCTGTAAAAGATGCAGATGGTATAAGAAACGTAGCAACAGTCTTGAAATCTCAAGGTTTTGATAATTGCTTACTCATAGTTTCTGCAATGGGAAAAACCACAAATGCATTGGAAGTGGTGGTTGCAAATTTCATGAATAAAGAAGATTACACTAAGGAAATAGCTTCCATAAAAGAGTACCATTTTCTGATAATGGAAAATATTTTTGAAAAAAACAATCCAATTTTTCAAGAAATTACTAATCATTTTGAAGATGTACAGCAATTTCTACAAACTTCTAGTTCTATTGATTATAATTTTATTTATGATCAAGTTGTAAGTTATGGAGAGATTATTTCATCAGCTATTTTAAGTTCTTATCTAAATTTCGCAGGTTTTTCTAATGAATTTTTAGATGCAAGAAAATACATAAAAACAAATGATAATTATAGAGAAGGAATTGTAAACTGGGAAGAAACCGAAAAAAACATTTCTAAATTAGACAAAAATTTAAGTTATGTTACACAAGGATTTATAGGATCAAACGAAAATAAAAATACCATAACTTTAGGTAGAGAAGGATCAGATTATTCTGCAGCTATTTTTGCATCTTGCTTAGATGCAGAAGCACTTACGATTTGGAAAGATGTACCTGGAGTAATGACGGGAGATCCTAGAAAATTTGAAAATGCAAAACTTTTATCCAATATTTCTTATGAAGAAGCTATAGAAATGGCGTATTATGGAGCTTCTATTATCCATCCAAAAACTTTGCAGCCACTTAAAAGAAAGAATATTCCATTTTATGTAAAATCTTTTATTGCTCCTTCAGAAAAAGGGACAAAAGTGAGCGTAACAGATATAAATCTGCATGAAGAAACCTATATTTTAAAGGAAAATCAAATTTTAATGAAAATTTCTACCAAAGATTTTTCTTTTATTGCTGAAAACCATATTAGTTTGATTTTTAATAATTTAAGTAAATATAAAATTAAAGTTTCTATGATGCAAAACTCTGCTATTTCTCTAGCATTGTGTATTGATGATTCTTTTAATAACATAAATGAGTTACAAGAAGAAATAAAAAATCAATTTAATGTAGAAATTATAAAAAACGTATCTTTATTTACTGTAAGAAATACGGAATTGAAAAACATTAGTAAATTTTATGAAAATAAAAACATACTTTTGGAACAAATTTCCAATAATGTTTTGCAAATAATAGCAAACTAAAAACTACAAACAACATTAGATGAGCCTTATATCTAAACAAGATTTAATTCAAGCAGCTGGCTTGCACAAATTAGGAATTTTAAAGAAACCTATTGCTGCTGCAGTGATGAAATATGCAAAAATCAATGAGGTAAATGCTCTTAGTGATAAATTAGAAAACACACACGGCAAAGAATTTTTTGATAAATTTCTTTTTGAAAGAAACCTTAGGTATATCACTTTTGAAGAAGATCTTGCAAAAATACCAAAAACAGGACCATTTATTTTGGTTGCCAATCATCCTTTAGGAGCTTTAGATGGTATATTAATGACAAAAATACTATCTGAAATTCGCCCAGATTTCAAAATAATGGGTAATTTTTTATTGACGAAAATAAAGGCAATGGAACCTTTTGTAATTTCTGTAAACCCTTTTGAAAATAGAAAAGAATTACATAGCAGTGCAAATGGAATGCGACAAACATTGACGCATCTTGAAAATGGTGGTTGTGTAGGGATTTTTCCTGCAGGAGAAGTTTCTAATAGGAATAATGAATTTGGAGAAATACTAGACAGAACTTGGGAGAAAACAGCTATTAAATTAATAAAAAAAGCAAAAGTTCCTGTAGTTCCGATGTATTTTCATGCAAAAAACTCTTCGCTATTCTATAGAATGTCGAAAATTCATCCTCAATTGCAAACTTTACTTCTACCTGCAGAAATGATGAATGATAGAGATAAACCGATTCGTATAAGAATTGGCAAATGCATTTCTCCAAAAATGATAGATGATCAAGAAAGTATAGAAGAACTCGGAGAATTTTTGAAACGTAAGGTTTATATGATGAAATCTTATTATGATAAAAGAAAATCTCTTCAAGATTTATTGAAAATTCCCAATTTAGTATTAAAATTACCTTCTCAGAAGGACGAACATGTTGTTCAAAATATAATAGACGAAACTCCCAAAGAGGATCTAATTGCAGAGGTAGAAAAATTAAAAGAAAACGATAAATGCCTTTTTTGTAATGGAAATTATGAAGTTTATTTCGCGGATTATGGAGAAATTCCGTCTATAATGCGAGAAATTGGTAGACAAAGGGAGATTACATTTCGCCAAGTAGGAGAAGGCACAAATCTACCTTTCGATTTAGATGAATACGATCAATTTTACAAACATCTTTTCCTTTGGGATCGTAAAGCAGAAAAATTAGCCGGAGCCTATAGAATGGCACTTCGTGTAGAAGTAATGAAAAAACATGGTATCAATGGATTTTATACCAGTTCTTTATTTGAATTTGACCAAGAATTACAACCCTTTTTCCGAAAAGTTATAGAAATGGGACGCGCTTATATTTCTTCGGAATATCAGCAAAAACCATTACCACTTTTTCTACTTTGGAGAGGTATAGTTCACGTTTGTTTAAGAAATCCTGAACATAAATTTTTGATGGGAGGTGTTACAATTTCCAATCAATTCTCAGAATTTTCAAAATCATTGATGATAGAATTTATGAGATCTAATTATTTTGATGCAGCTGTTGCACAATATGTTCATCCTAAAAATGAATTCAAAGTACAATTAAAAGAAAGAGATAGAGAAATTTTTCTAAATGAAGTAGAATCAGACCTTAATAAACTCGATAAAATAATAGATGATCTAGAACCCCATCTTAGATTACCAGTTTTAATAAAAAAATACATAAAACAAAACGCAAAAGTAATAGCATTCAATGTAGACCCTAGTTTTAATGATGCAATAGACGGATTAATGTACATCAGAATAAGTGATATTCCAGAAAGTACTATAAAGCCTGTTTTAGAAGAAATGAGTGAAAAAATAAGAAAAGAAGAAAATAATAATTCTGATAATCAATAAGTTCTAAAAAAAAATGAATTTTCCCGCAAAAGTATTTGGATTATATAGAAAAAGGTTCTACTTTTGCACCACTCTAAACAAGTAACCAAAAGGTTCCTTAGCTCAGTTGGTAGAGCAATGGACTGAAAATCCATGTGTCCCTGGTTCGAACCCTGGAGGAACCACAAAACCCGAAAGTAATTTCGGGTTTTTTGTTTTTATTATTTTATTTAATTCTTATTTGGTATTAATTTTGAAGAAATTATAATATAATATAATTAACTTGCAACCTAATTTTAAACTTTCTATGAAATACCTATTTCTTATATCAACAATATTGTTTTCATTATCACTATCTGCACAAGAAGATGGAATAAAATTCGAAAATTCTACATTCAAAGAAATTCTTGCTAAAGCCAAAAAAGAAAAGAAACTTATCTTTCTAGATGCAATGGCATCTTGGTGTGGACCATGCAAAATGATGGATAGAAATGTTTTTGTTAAAAAATCTGTTGGAGATTATTATAATTCTACTTTTGTTAATGCAAGATTCGACATGGAAAAAGGAGAAGGAATTGAAATTGCTCAAAAATACATGATAAGAAGTTATCCTACTTATCTTTTTCTAGATGGAGATGGTCAATTAATCTCAAAAAACATGGGATATATGGAAGAAAAATCTTTTTTGGAAGTAGGAAAAGAAGCACAGACAAACAAAGATGTAGGAGCAGGATTGAAAGCTAAATTTGAAGCTGGTGAAAAAGATCCAGAATTTTTAATTAAAATAATTCAAACATATTCTGATACCGATTATGAACTAGCAAAAAGAGCTTCTGAAAGATACTTTAAAAATAAAAAAACTGCTGCATATACAAAAGAAGAAGTTGGTTACCTTATTTATTTCATAAAAGATACTAGTGATACAAATTATAAAAATTTCGTAAACGATAAAGCAGAAATCACTAAAATTTTGCCAGAAACAAATTATGCAGAATTCAATAATCAAATATTGATGTCTAAAATAATGGCAGATGCTATAGATGATAAATCTAAATCCATCAATGAAAAAGAATTTCTTGCAAAAGCTATTCCCGTTTTAGGAGAAGAAGAAGCTAATAAATCTTTATTACAGCTTCAATTAAATTATTACGAAATTGTAGATAATTTCCCAAAATATGAAAAAGCAGCTTTAGAATTTTATAAAAATGCTGAAAAATTCACAGGTACAGATTTATTGAAATCTGCATGGATATTTTCTGAAAAAGCTACAAAAAAAGAATCTCTAAAAACCGCTACAATGTGGGCTGAAAAATCTGTAATGCAAGGTGAAAACGCAGAAAACACTTATATCTTAGCATTATTATATAAGAAATCTGGAAAGATTGATGAAGCAAAAATGTACGCAAAATACTCTGCTTCAATTGCTAAAGCCAATGGAAAAGATGCAACAATGGCCGAGAATCTAATTTCTGAAATAAAATAATTTATGAAAAAAACATTAGTTTTAATTTTCCTTATTTGGAGTTTCTTATTTTCCGCTCAAGAAAGTAAATCACTTTATGCAAAAGGAAATTTGATTTTTGCACCAATAGGCGTTTTAAATGCTGGTTTAGAATATCAAATCTCTCCTAAATATACCATTCAAGGTGATTTTCTTTTGTCTCCTTGGAAATCTTTTGCTGATAATCATGCTCAAATATTCATGATAAATCTTGAAGGAAGGTATTATTTTTCTGAAGCTTTCAAAAAATGGTATTTCGGTTTAAATACAGGAACTGCCGTTTTTGATATTACAAAATGGAACTATTCTGGAACCTATAAGTTTCAAAGAGGTTTCAATATTATGTTTGGTGCAACCATTGGCTATCAACTACAAATAAAAGAAAAATGGAATTTAGATTTTTATTTAGGTGGCGGTTCTGTACAATCTTTTTATCATGGTTACGAAAATATACCTGAAGGTAGAGTTAGATATGATGATGCAGAAAAATGGAACAAAAGCGGTGAATTTCTGCCGTATCGTGGTGGAATTATGTTAAGCTATAAATTAAAATAAAATGGACATTAAAAGTAAAAAATACTGGATTTTCGCATTGATAACTTTCGTCGTTGTTTTTCTAATGAATTACATCGGAAATAATTCTGAAGATAAAATATCTCAAGGTTTAATGAATGCAAGTGCAGGTGTAGTCGGACTTACAATAGGAATGTGGTTTATTAATAGAAATAAAAATGACGACAAACCACCTCAAGAATTTGATTAAAAGTCGGAAGTTTAAAACTAATTTTTAATCTTCATAAATTACATATTTACTTCTTATTTTTTGAAATTGATCTAATCCTGCTTGCCAAGTTTGTTTAATTTCTACAGCAGTTTTCCCAGCGATTATTTGTTTTCTTATCTGATCATTTCCAGCCAATTTATCGATCCAAAGATTGCTTAAAAAGAAATTTTTTCCAGGATTTTTGTAGTTTTTATAAGCTTTTACAAGATAATCTAAATTTATTTCTGTTAAATTTTCTTTTGTCTCACTTAGATTTTCACCATAACATAATTCGCCATTCATTGGTGGATTTTTTGCACCAAAATTGGGTTTTGGAGTAAATTTATAAGGTAATTTTTTGGTAGAAGGAGAACCATAAATTTGAAAAGGTAAATCTGTTCCTCTTCCTACAGAAACTTCTGCACCTTCAAAAAAACACAAACTTGGGTAAAGGTTTATCGCTTTATCATTCGGTAAATTTGGCGATGGTTTTTCTAGCATTTCATAGCGTTGTTTTTTATGATAAGCTTGCATCGGAATCAAAGTATATTTTGCTTGAGCACCATTTTTTAGCCATTTCTCGCCATTTACCATTTTTCCATATTCGCCAATTGTCAATCCATAAACTATTGGAACAGGGTGCAAACCAACGAAAGTAGAATATTTTTTCTCCAAAATTGGTCCATCAATATAACCATCATGAGGATTTGGACGATCTAAAACTACTACTTCTACTCCATTTTCTGCAGCAGCTTCCATTACGTAACTCAATGTAGAAATATAGGTATAAAAACGAACTCCCACATCTTGAATATCAAATAAAACCACATCTAAACCTTTCATTTGAGCAGCTGTAGGTTTTATATTATCACCATATAAAGATATAATTGAAATTCCAGTTTTGGTATCTACTCCATTTTTCACATGTTCACCTGCATCTGCATCACCACGAAAACCATGTTCTGGAGCAAATATTTTTGAAATAGAAATTCCTTCTTTGTATAAAAAATCTACCAAATGAGTTTTATCTTGCAAAAGTCCTGTTTGATTGGTAACTATTGCAATTTTTTTATTTTTTAAAAGAGGCATATACAATTCTGGACGATCTGCTCCAGTTTTGAAACAAGTTTTATCGTTTTTTTGAGCAAATGTGGATGTAATTCCTAAAAAAATTAGGCAGAACAGCAATAAATATTTAATTTTGACAGTTAAATTCATCAGTTTGAAATTTCCATTATATTTTTCTAATAAAATAGCACGTTCCAAAGATAATAAAAATAATCTCTCACGAGTAATTATCTTTATTGGTCGGCTTTCTGTAGCACTTGGTATTATCGTTTCTTTGATTACCTTTTCTGTGGGATTGGGTTCTAAAAAAGCCATAAAAGAAAGAATGGCAGATTTTAGCGGTCATATTTCTATAAAATCTACAAGATCAAACGCATCATATAACTCTTCTCCATTAGATAAAAATGGATTGAAATTAGACAAAATTTCTGCACTTTCAGGGGTAGATGCAATGCAAAATTACGCTTCTGCAATTGGGATTTTTCGTACAGAGAATAATTTTGCAGGTATTGTTTATAAAGGAATTGACAAAGATTTTGATCATGAAAGATTTGAAAAATTTTTAATTGAAGGTACAACTCCGAAAATTACTGGAAAAGGCTTTAATAATACCGTAACTATTTCTCAGAAAATTGCTAAAGAACTAGGATTAAAGGTAAAAGATAGCATAGTTTCTATTTTTTCTAGAGAAAATCAACAGCCAATTTATAGAAAATTTGAAGTAGTCGGAATTTACAAAACAGATATCAAAATGATTGATGATAATTTCGTGATTGGCGATATTAATCAGGCAAGAAAAATATTGGATATGCCAAAAAATGAAGTTGGTGGTGTAGATGTATTTTTAAAAAATGTGAACAATATTGATGAATATTATCCATTGATTAATAAATATTCTGGTTTAAAAAACTTCGCAGAAAAAGCTACAGAAAAGTATCCTCAAATTGTAGATTGGATTAATATTTTTGATAATAATATTGCTGTAATCATTATATTAATGGTAATTGTTGTAGTAATCAATATTATTATGGTTCTGTTTATTTTGATAATAGAAAGAACAAATTCTATAGGGATTTTAAAAACTTTAGGTGCAAATAATTCGCAAATTCGTGCAATATTTATCAATTACACTTTATTAATAATGATACCCGGATTAATTATCGGAAACATTGTGGGACTTGGTTTGCTTGGCTTGCAGAAAGTTTTTGGCATCATACAACTCAATCCAGAAAACTATTATGTAAGCACTGTTCCTGTAGATTTAAACCCAATAATAATCATAGGAATTTCTGTAGGAATATTATTAATATCTGCATTAGCATTGATAATTCCTAGTTATTACATAAGTAAAATTTCTCCTGTTAAATCTTTGAAATACAGTTAAATAACTGATATTTGATCATTGAATTTACAAATAATATTCAATTTTGCTTCAATTGATATTAAAATCATTAACAAAATTGAGATATTAAACTCACATCTTCATTGTTTTAAATTGAATAATCTAAACAACTCAAAAACTATATCTCTATCTTTTTTTGTAAATCCGCCATCATTAAAATAAGTTATGAAATACGCTGAAAATATATTAGAAACCATAGGAAACACACCTCTTGTAAAGCTTAATAAAGTTTTAGGAGAAGATTTTCCAGCTTTGGTTTTGGCAAAAATAGAAACTTTCAATCCAGGAAATTCTGTAAAAGATAGAATGGCAGTGAAAATGGTAGAAGATGCCGAAAAAAACGGATCTTTGAAACCTGGAGGTGTAATCATTGAAGGAACTTCCGGAAATACAGGAATGGGATTGGCTTTGGTAGGAATTGTGAAAGGTTACAAATGTATTTTCGTTACCAATAGCAAACAATCTAAAGAAAAATGTGATATTTTACGAGCTTTGGGAGCAGAAGTTATCGTTTGTCCTACAGATGTAAAACCTACAGATCCAAGATCTTACTATTCCGTATCTAAAAGATTAGCTACAGAAACTGAAAATGGTTGGTACGTAAATCAATATGATAATGTTTCTAATAGAAATGCGCATTACGAACAAACAGCTCCAGAAATTTGGGAACAAACCGAGGGTAAACTTACCCATTTTGTAGCAGGAGCAGGAACTGGAGGAACTATTACTGGTTGTGGAAAATTTTTGAAAGAGAAAAATTCAGCAATAAAAACTATCGCAATTGATACGTATGGTTCTATTTTAAAAGAATTTCATGAAACTGGAATTTTAAACCCAGAAAATGCTTACACATACATCACAGAAGGAATTGGCGAAGATATAATTCCTGAAAATTATGATATGAGCGTAATCGATCATTTTGAAAAAGTAACTGATAAAGACGGTGCAATCTACGCAAGAAAACTCGCAAAAGAAGAAGGTATTTTCTGCGGATATTCTGCTGGAAGTGCAATGGCAGCTTTGGTACAAATGAAAGATACCTTTACCAAAGACGATATAATCGTGGTTTTACTGCACGATCACGGATCTAGATATGTTGCAAAAGTGTATAATGATGATTGGATGAAAGAGCAAGGTTGGTTGGATTAAATAAATTAACACTTACATTTAATAAAATAGTCAACAGTAAATTGTTGGCTATTTTTAATTGAATTAAATTTTATTTTCCTAAAACTCAAATATAAATCCGAAATAAGGAAGCGGTGTTGAACGATCGTTTTCACCCGTTTCTATCAAATAATATTGCTGATTTTGTGGATCAGTTGGATTTGCAATGATGCCATTATTATAAGAATCTCGTTGCAAATTTACAACGGGCAAATTGCTCGGACTTGCAGATCCATAAGCATTTACAACATCGATGTACGCTGTGAATTGCCATTTACTAAAAATCCATTTTTTCTCGACACGCAAATCTAATTGATGAGAGAGATTTCCACGGATAGAATTTAATAATTCATAATTTTGCAGCGGTCCATTTGCGATATTCCAATTGTTCACCAATGCACTTCTTTGTAAATCATACGGCGTTTCTGGCAGTCCAGATTGCATTCTAAATCTCGCACCAATATTCCAGTTTTTGTTTAAATATTTTCCCGCAGTAACGGCTAAAATATGTCGAGAATCCCAACTTGAAGGCAGTAAATTTTCAGTGGAATTTGAGAATTTAGCATATCCAAAAGTATAAGCCAAAATTCCATAAAAATTATTAACGGTTCTTTTTTGTGCTAAAAATTCTATTCCATACGTTTCTCCAAAACCTCTAGAATCCAAGGGTTCATTTCCTACAACTCCAAAATCGCCGCCAATATTTGCTAAAGAAATTTGATTTCGAAGGGAGAAAGGATAGTTTTTGTATTTTTTATAATACCCTTCCACTGTTAAACGCAAATTATTTTTCGCATTGTATTCTACTCCACCAACCAAATGCGAATTTCGGATATAAGACAAAGTATTTTTGTTGCTGAAGTTTCCATTTTCTATAAAACCAAGTGCAGTATAAGCTGGAAGTTGGTAATAAATTCCGGTATTAAAATTCAGGGCAAATTGTGGATTCAATTTATAACTCAATGAAAATCTTGGAGAAAACTGTTCTAAAGGATTATTGGTTTTTTCGTTGTAATTGCTTGCATCTAAACGAATTCCTGCAGATAATTGAAGTTTATTATCAAAAAATTTCTTCGCTGATTGCACATACATTCCATATTGAAAAACATTGAGTTCAGACAAAATTTCATCAAAATTAATGGCATTTTGAGTAACATTTTTTAAAGTGGAATTATTGTAATATTTTGCGAAATTGATGTTAGTACCTGCACTGAATTGGTAATTTTCCCACGTGAAACTACGATCAAACCTCACTTTATTTTCACTTTCTTGAGATTTGTAATCAAAAAGTAAATTTTCTGGAGTTTCGATATTTCGGTAATATTTCAGCGCTTGATTATCGAGCATATTTCTACTCACTGTTAAAAGCCAGTTTCCGTTTTCCGCCAAATGTCTGTAACCTGCACCAATCGTGTAATTCCATTGTGGAGAAACGGGAAGTTGATCGATTAAAGTGAGATTATTTAAGGTTTTTTCGGCATCATCATTAAATTTAAAACTGTCTTTTGCTCCTAAACCAAGGAAAAATAATTCGTCTCCCGATTTGTATTTTTTAGAAATTTTGAAAGTTCCATCATAATAACTCGGTAAAAAAGGCAAACCAATCGCTTTAAAAAGCAACTGCAAATTAGATTTTCGAACGCTGAAAAGTCCAGTCCACGATTGGTCTTTAGAAAGCGGACCATCCATCATCAATTGCATATCATCTAATCCCAAAACCGCTTTGTAGCCGAGTTTATCTTTTCTTGCTTGCTTCAAATTAAATTCAAATAAAGAAGATAAAGCCCCATTTTTACTTGCCGGAAATGCACCCGAGTAAAAATCGACATCTTTCACAAAATCGATGGTAATTATTCCTCTTGGGCCTCCAGAAGCACCTTGAGTTTGAAAATGATTGATAACGGGAACCTCGATTCCATCGATATAAAACTTATTTTCAGCCGAACTTCCTCCTCTGATAAAAAGATCATTTCGAAAAGTGGCGGTACTTCCAACTCCGGGGAAACTCAAAATCGCTTTAGAAACATCACGATTAGATCCCGCATTTTTCTGTATTTCTTCACTGGAAATACTTCTCAATGAAAGTGGACTTTCAGCCGTTGTTTTAAATTGTTTTTTGGTGATGATTACTTCATCGATGGTTTTTGCAACTTTATTTAATCCCACAGAAAAAGTAAGATTTTGGTTGGGAACTATGGTAATATCGTTTAGAAAATTATTTTCAAACCCATCTGCAGAAATTTCAAAAGAATAATTTCCAGAGGCTATATCTTTGATGATGATGTTGCCTTCTCCAGAAAAAGTAGTTTCTGTACCTGAAATTTTCGCAGTGGCAGAAATTGGTTTTTTGCTGAATTCATTATAAACATTAATGTTGATGCTTCCTACTTGAGAAAAAGCGAGATTAAACATTAAAATAAAAAAGAGAGAAAGCTTGAAATTCATAAAAGTAATATATCTTACAAAAATATACTTTTTAGAATGAAAACTGCATGACAAAAATCAATCTTCGTCGTCAAAATATTTTAGATTTTCTGTGGGATCTTGGAAGTTTTGGAGGATTTTTATTACAGAAATGTGAGTTTCTGTATCTTCATAAATAATACTGTTATGTTTGGTTAATAATAATTTTCTAAACTTGGTATATTCATATCTCACAAATATTACATTTCCTTCTCTTAAAAGATCACTAGCGGTATCAAATCTATTGCTAAATTCTAACAATATTGCTAAATTATACCTGTTAAAAATGTAATCTTCAATTAGTAATAAGTCAAATTTGGCTTCATCCGTTATTATTACCTCCTTCATTTTTATATTTTAGCATTCGTAATTCCCTTTCTTTTTTAAAATCTTCATATGATGTTACCCGTCCATGTTTTATATCCTCTTCAGAACGTTTCAAAGATTCTAAAATTTCTTCTTTAGTTTCGTTGCGCCAAACTCTTGTTTCTACGTTTTTTGCAATCACCAAAAGTTCTTCTGGCGTAAATCTTTTATCCTTCAATTTTTTGAAAAAAGTTGGTTTTTTGATGCCAGATTTTTCTATGATGTAAGACATTTTCAAAGGCGAATCTTTTAAAATTTGATCTATATTATTTTGAATTTCTATGTATTTTTCTATTTCGGCTATCATTTTATTATCTTTTTAAGTGTAAATAATTGATACAAATATAATCAATTTATGATAGTAAACAGGATAACTTTCCTACTATCTTTCAGCAATTTCTTTCACGGTAGCCAAAACTGCTGGGAAAACATTGGCAAAAAATTGAATATATTCTTCTGGTGCTTTCAAAGTAGCTTTTAAATTGGTAATTCCGTCAACTTCCTGTAAATCATAATTTTCCATAGAATCTTGATCATAGATTATTTCTCCAGATTCGCCATTTTTCACTTCTCCCAAATGGATAAAGTACATCTTTTCATTCGGAATCAT
The DNA here is from genome assembly GCA_964292185.1 of uncultured Frigoriflavimonas sp. Lineage (GTDB taxonomy): Bacteria > Bacteroidota > Bacteroidia > Flavobacteriales > Weeksellaceae > Frigoriflavimonas. The sequence continues at coordinate 488 of CAXYUO010000035.1, read as the reverse complement.
GCTTGCAACTTTCGCAAACATTCCATTGTTGTTTCCATCTAAAAACTGGATGATTTCTCCTTCTTCCAGATTTCCTTTGATGTGAGAACCTTCTGCAAATGCTTTTGTCCACTCTGCGTAATTTTCTGCTTTCCAAAGTGCTTCCCACACTTTTTCTTTGCTTGCGTTTATTTCTGTGCTGAATTCTAATTTTTTCATTGGTTTATTTTTTTTTTATAAGTGCTTGTAGTAATTTATTGAAAAATAATTTTTAACCACAAAAGTAATAAAAGCATGAGCTTAAACAATTCGTAATAAAGATAAAATAAGATGAAAATTTCTTAAATTATCCTTACTGAATTGAGATCAATTTTCTTCAACTTATAATTCTTTTGTGGTTATATTTTAATTAAACTTGCCTTAAATCTTCAATAACAAATTCGGATCTGGGCAATTTTCTTTATAAAAATCCAATTCTTTTTTGCTGCAAACTCCAGGACAATCGCCTT
>CAXYUO010000034.1:0-15962 GCA_964292185.1 uncultured Frigoriflavimonas sp. | reverse complement strand
CTCTCAAGCGTGAAATTACTTGGAAACCTGCTTCCATAAAAGGATTTACAAAGGTTATTTTTGAACTGCGAAGCACATAACGAATACCTTAAAAAAAAATTCCACCACATTTTGGGCAAGGAAATTTAGATTCTTTCAAATAATCAATTTTTATCCGCAAAACATTTGCAGAATGTATAACTTCTACTTCTTGAATTTCCCAAGGTTCTTCAACATTCAAAACCTTCTCTAAAACTGTTGCTATTTCCATCTTTCAAAAATAATGAAAATTTTGTATTTCCATAGTTTATAGAGAAGAACCGAAAAAAATTTAGACAGTTAGTGAATTTTCGTAACTTTACTTTCTACAATTAAAGTAAAATGCGTCAACAAATAAAAAACCAAAATCCAGATTTCAACATCAATTTCAAAGAGCAAATGCCCTATTTCTTCGAGAAAGATGGTCTGGAAATGAAATCTTCTTACAAAAAATCGGATACAAAACCATTAAGCGAAATTAATTTCGTAGCAGGAATTTCGCCTTTTCTGCGTGGTCCATATTCTACAATGTATGTGAAAAAACCCTGGACTATTCGTCAATATGCAGGTTTTTCTACTGCAGAAGAATCCAACGCTTTTTACCGTAGAAATCTTGCAGCAGGACAAAAAGGACTTTCTGTAGCATTCGATTTGGCCACACATCGCGGTTACGATTCCGATCATCCAAGAGTGGAAGGAGATGTAGGAAAAGCTGGAGTTGCCATAGATTCTGTAGAAGATATGAAGATTTTGTTTGATCAAATTCCTTTGGATCAAATCTCCGTTTCTATGACGATGAATGGTGCAGTTTTGCCGATTTTAGCATTTTATATTGTTGCTGCAGAAGAACAAGGCGTTTCCGAGGAAAAGCTTTCTGGCACGATTCAAAATGACATTCTGAAAGAATTTATGGTGAGGAATACCTACATTTATCCACCAAAACCATCAATGAAAATCATTTCAGATATTTTTGAATATACTTCGCAAAAAATCCCAAAATTCAATTCAATTTCCATCTCTGGTTATCACATGCAAGAAGCTGGAGCAACGCCAGTTTTAGAAATGGCTTATACTTTGGCAGATGGTTTAGAATACGTGAAAACAGGAATTGCAGCAGGTTTAAAAATAGACGATTTCGCACCAAGATTATCCTTTTTTTGGGCAATCGGAATGAATCATTTCATGGAAATTGCAAAATTGAGAGCAGCTCGTTTTATTTGGGCAGGTTTAATTTCAAAATTCAACCCAGAAAATGAAAAATCTTTGGCTTTAAGAACGCATTGCCAAACTTCTGGTTGGTCTTTAACGGAACAAGAACCTTTTAATAATATTACAAGAACCGCAATAGAAGCACTTTCTGCAGCTTTGGGTGGTACACAATCTTTGCACACCAATGCTTTGGATGAAGCAATTGCGCTTCCCACAGATTATTCTGCAAAAATTGCAAGAAATACACAGATTATTTTACAACAAGAAAGTGGAATTTGCGAAGTGGTAGATCCTTTTGGTGGAAGTAATTTGGTGGAATCTTTAACTCAAAAAATGATTGATGAAGCCATGGTTTTCATTAATGAAATAGAAGAAGCTGGTGGAATGACGAAAGCAATTGATGCCGGAATTCCGAAAATGAGAATTGAAGAAGCGGCTGCAAAAAAACAAGCCAAAATAGACAGTGGCGAAGAATTAATCATCGGTGTAAATGCTTTTCAATCTTCTCAAAAACAATTGGATTTAGAAATTCTTGATATTGATAATACCGAAGTTCGCAGAAAACAATTGGAAAGATTGGCTTCTGTAAAAAGCAGTAGAAATAATGATGAGGTGGAAGAAATTCTACAAAAAATGAGAAATGCTGCGAAAAATTTAGACAAAAATCTTTTAGAATTATCTGTAGAAGCAGCCCGAAAAAGAGCGACATTAGGTGAGATTTCCGATGCACTCGAAACGAGTTTCGGGAGATACAAAGCCAATATTAGAACCATATCTGGAGTTTACGCTATGAATGCAAGCAAAAATAAATATTTTGAGAAAGCCCTTTCTTTGGCTCAAAAATTTGAAGACCAAGAAGGAAGAAGACCAAGAATAATGGTTGCAAAAATGGGACAAGATGGGCACGATCGTGGTGCAAAAGTAGTGGCAACTTCGTTTGCAGACATGGGTTTTGATGTAGATGTTGCTCCACTTTTTCAAACGCCAGAAGAAGTTGCAAAGCAAGCCATAGAAAATGATATTCACATTTTGGGAATTTCTTCTCTTGCTGCAGGTCATAAAACTTTGGTTCCGAAAGTAATATCCGAATTGAAAAAATTGGGAGCAGAAGATATTTTAATTGTAGTTGGTGGTGTAATTCCGCAACAAGATTATGATTATCTTTATGAAAATGGAGCAGATTTCATCTTTGGACCAGGAACAAATTTACCGAAATCTGCTTGTGAGATTTTGGAGAAATATGTTTAGTAACAATTACAATATTTAAAGAAAAATTATATGACAAATTGGATAATTTCAGCTAATGAAAAAATGTATGACCATACCTTGTCATTTGCACATTTTTCATACATTGATTGGAGGCAAGGAAATGTAAATTTTCAAATTGGCGATATTGTATTTATTTATTCAACAAGACCTTTAAGCATGATACAATATAAATGTATTATTGAAAAAATAGATTTAATATATCCAAATATAAGAGATGACAAAGAGTATTGGAAAGATCTGGCTGAATATAAAAAGTCAATCAATGGAAAATTCATGCGTTTAAAGCTAATTGAACAAGTTTATAACCAAAAACTTAACCTTATAAATTTAAAAGAAAATGGTTTGAATGCTGCACCACAAGGTCCCGTAAAAGTAAAACCAGATTTATTGGAATATTTAAAAATCAACTTTTCAGATAATTTTCAAACCGATATATTTCCTGAAATGCTTCCCCAAGTAGAAATAGAATTTGAAGGTTTGAAAAAACAAATACTTGTTAATAAATATGAACGAAGCTCAATTGCACGTAAAAAATCCATTGAATTTCATGGTCTAAATTGTAAAGTTTGCGAACTTAATTTTTCTGAAAAATATGGAGAAATTGGAAAAGAATTTATTCATATTCATCATTTAATTCCAATACATAAAATTGGAAAAGAGTATAAAGTGGACTTCAAAAAGGATTTAATACCAGTTTGTCCAAATTGTCATTCAATGCTACACCGAAAAATTAATGGAAAAGAACCTACAATAATTGAACTTAAAGAAATGCTTAATAAAAATTATTTTAGCAAATAATGTAGTCTTATTGTTCAAAAATATTTTCTTTAAAATTCTATAATTTAGGAAAACTTATAACTAAATAAATAAACTATTCTAAATATTGAAAATATTCTTTTAAAACCTTTGCGTTTTCTACATTTTGAGTGTCTATTTCTAAAATTTTAGGCTTTGTACTTGTGCTAAAAAAATTATCAAGAACTCTTCCCAATGTTGCTTCATCTTCTACTTTTGTGTATGAAAACCCAAAATGTTCTGCCAAATGTTCTGCATTTTTATGATGTTTAGTTGCGATAAATTCGTCCATTGCGTTTTCAGCTTTTGAAGGTCCGGGTATAATTTTGAAAATATCTCCTCCTCCATTATTTACGATAATAATTCTTGTATATGGTGGTATGTATTGGTTCCAAAGTCCGTTAACATCATAAAAAAAACTGAGTTCTCCCGTTACCAAAAGTGTAGGATTTTTATCGGCAATTGCAAATCCCATTGCTGTAGAAGTGCAACCATCTATTCCACTTGTTCCTCTGTTGCAATAGATTTTATTTTTATCAAAATTAAAAAGTTGTGCATATCTTATTGCTGAACTATTGCTGAAATGCACATTATATTCCATCGGCAAAACATGAGAAAGCATATTGAAAAATTGAAAATCGCAGAAATTGATGGTGTTCAAAAATTCCAAATGTTTGCTATCCTTTTTGGCACGCAAAACATCCCAAAGATTATAATATGCAGAAGGTTCTAGCTTAATTTCTTTCAATAATTTTGAAAAGAAAATTTCTGCAGTAGTTTCTATTTTTTTAGTTAAAGAAAAATAAGTATCTGGTTGCCAAAAAGGATCTATATGCCAATGATTTTGAACTTTCGCTTTTCTAAGAAACTGTTTTACCTTTTTTGAAACCACATTTTGCCCAACAGTTATTAATAAATCTGGAGCAAACTGATGAAAATCTTCATCATTAAAATTAAAAATATAACGATCTATATGTTGAAAAAATTTGTCGTTTTTTAGGTTAGATGTTACTTCTGTGAGAATAACAGCAGAATGGTTTTTCACCAATTGAGAAAGTTGCATTTGCAATTCTTCAGATTGATTTTGCATTCCCACTAAAATTAAAATTCTTTTGGAAAGATGCCAATCTGCAACCAAAGAAGAATCTAAATTATAGTTCTTTTTGCTAATGGTATTTTCTATTTTTGGAAAAGTGGGAAGTTCGGAAACAAGGTTGTACAAAGGTTCTTCCAAAGGAATATTGATGTGTACTGGTCCACTTTTTTCTATACAAAGTTGAATTGCTTTTTTGGAATTTTCTATATTAAATAATTCCGAATCTACCTCATCATCTTCTTCTTTTAGCTGAAAATCTCCGTAAGAATGCTGCTGAAAAAGCTGATTTTGACGAATGGTTTGTCCATCAAAAAGATCTACAAAATCTGTAGGTCTATCTGCAGAAAGTATTAATAATGGTACATTTTGATAAAAAGCTTCGGTAACTGCAGGATAATAATTGGCTGCTGCAGAACCACTTGTGCAAATTACAGCAACAGGTTTTCCCAAGCTTTTCGCCATTCCAAGAGCTACAAAAGCGGCACTTCTTTCATCTACAATGCTGTAACAATTGAACTCATCTGTTTCGGAAAAGTGGATAGCCAAAGGTGCATTTCTGGATCCAGGAGAAATTACAAAATGTAGAATTCCTAATTCTTTGCAGGTATGAGCGAGAATTTGCACACTTCGGATGGAGGAAAATTGCTTCATGAAAAATAAGTAATGTGCAAATTTACGGTATTAAAATCAGTTGTTTTGGGATTTTTTTTGATTAAGAATTATATTAAACTTATTCTAAAAATAAATTTTGTGTTTTTACTTAATTAATCTGTAAGGATAAACCCAATGCACGTATAATTTGTACAAAATTTGACATTTGCATGTCGGTTTTTCCTTGTTCTATTTTTGCTATGTAAGCTCTTTCTTTGCCTACTTTCTTTGCTAAATCTTGCTGTGTTAATTTTTGTTCTTTTCTGGTTTCTTTTATTATTTCTCCATAGTAATATGCCAAAGCTTCTTTGCTAAAAGCTTCACGAGTTTCTGTACCTACTATACCAAATTTTTCATCCAGATAATCATTCATAGTATGAGTTTCTCTTTTTAATTTGGCAACATCTAATTTTATTCTTTCCATAATTCTAAAATTTTCACTGCTTTTTTTATCTGTTTTACGTAGTCTTTTGTAGATTTTTTCAAAAATCCATTTAAAAATAAAACCTGCTTACATTGATTAATATTTTCGTGGTCTATTGCAAATAGTATAATACGATATTCATTCTCAATTTGTATTCTTAATTCGTAGAAGTTTGTATTTATTAATTTTTTAGCAATTTTTGTATTAATTACGTTTTGGTTGATAACAACATCCGATAAATAAACGACTTTCGCTTTTACATTCTCGTCTGCAACACTCAAAAAATCATTAAACTCTTTAGTTCTAAAAATGGTTCTCATCTTTTTTGTCTTTACAAATGTAACGAATTAATTACAATTTAAATGCTATTTATTAATAAAATAAACATCAATTCAAAAAATTTTTTCAATTGAATCAAGCTCTTTCCTGAACTAAAATTGATAGGTTTTAGTTTTTCAATATATGTTTTATTAAATCTACATATTTACCCAAAATTCCTGTGATAATCTCCATATTCTTTATCGTATTCTTTATTTTTAAAATAATTTCTAACGGCCATTATTCCTAAAACTAATGCTAAACCGAAAGAGCTTGCAAATACTATCTGTGTGTTTCTATTCATTGTTTTCTGTTTTGATAACTCTAAATTACAAAAAATATTAATTTAAAATTGAAGATTAACACTATTTAATATAAATTGGCTACTTTTATAAAAAATAATTTTATGATTATTAAATATTCCGCAGTATTGGCTTTCAGTTTTATATTTACTTTTAGTTCTGCACAAAAATCTACCACAGCTTTGCAATATCCAACCACAGAAAAAGGAAATCACACCGATGAATATTTCGGTACAAAAGTAGCCGATCCATACCGTTGGTTAGAAGATGATCGCAGTGAAAATACAAAAGCTTGGGTGCAAAAAGAAGTAGCTTTCACCAAAAATTATTTAGACAAAATCCCTTTTCGTGCAGAAATCTCTAAACAATTGAAAGAAATCTGGAATTACGAAAAAATAAGCGCACCTTTTAAAGAAGGAGCATATACTTATTTCTACAAAAACGATGGTTTGCAAGCTCAAAGCGTACTTTACAGAACTGATAAAGCTGGAAAAACCGAAGTTTTCTTGGATCCAAACACGTTTTCCAAAGCAGGAACAACTTCACTTTCTGGCGTTTCTTTTAATAAAAAAGGAAATCTGGTAGCCTATTCTATTTCTGAAGGTGGATCAGATTGGAACAAAATAATTATAATGGATGTAGTTTCCAAAAAAATAATAGATGAGCCAGTTGTTGCAAAATTTAGCGGAGCTTCTTGGCTGAAAGATGAAGGTTTTTTCTACTCGAAATACGATTTGCCAAAAGAAGGAAGCGTACTTTCTGGAATGACGGATATGCAAAAAGTCTATTTTCACAAATTGGGAACTAAAGTAGAAAATGATGAACTCGTAAAAGGTGGTGCAGATTTCAAAAGAAGATATATGAGTATTGGCGTTTCTGATGATGAAAGATATTTGATACTTTCTGCTTCGGAAGCTACAAATGGTAATGAACTTTACATCAAAGATTTAAGCAACAAAAACAGCGATTTTGTAGCCATTCAAACTGGTTATGATTACAATACAGATGTGGTAGAAACCATCGGAAATACCATTTTTGTTTCTACAGATAAAGACGCTCCGAACCAAAAATTGCAAAAATTAGACATCAATAATCCAAAAATTTGGACAGATGTAATCCCTGAAACCGAAAATGTTCTAAGTATTTCTACAGGTGGTGGTTTTATTTTTGCAAAATACATGAAAGATGCAGTTTCTCTTGTGAAACAATACGATTTCGAGGGTAAATTTATAAGAGAAATTTCTTTGCCAGGAAAAGGAAGCGCAGGTGGTTTTGGTGGAAAAAAAGACCAGAAAGACTTGTACTATTCATTTTCGAATTACACAACGCCTGGTTCTACCTATAAATTGAATGCAAAAACTGGTGCATCAGAAGTTTATCAAAAGCCAAAAGTTAAATTCAACCCAGAAAATTTTACATCAGAACAAATTTTTTATACATCAAAAGATGGTACAAAAATCCCCATGATTATTTCCTACAAAAAAGGATTGAAAATGAACGGTAAAAACCCAACAATTCTCTACGGATATGGCGGTTTCAATATTAGTATTACACCTTCTTTTTCTGTGGTGAATGCAATTTGGATGGAAAACGGCGGAATTTATGCCGTTGCAAACATTCGTGGTGGTGGAGAATATGGAAAAAAATGGCATGATGCAGGAACAAAAATGGATAAGAAAAATGTGTTCGAAGATTTTATAGCAGCAGGAGAATATTTGCAGAAAAATAAGTACACTTCTCCAGAGTTTATGGCACTTTCTGGAAGATCAAACGGTGGACTTTTGGTTGGAGCAACGATGACAATGCGTCCAGATTTGGCAAAAGTTGCATTTCCTGGAGTTGGCGTTTTAGATATGTTGAGATACAACAAATTTACAGCAGGAGCAGGTTGGAGTTACGATTATGGAACTGCAGAAGATAGCAAAGAAATGTTTGAATATTTGAAATCTTATTCGCCAGTTCAAAATGTAAATTCTGGAAAATGCTATCCATCTACAATGGTAATTACTGGTGATCATGATGATCGTGTAGTTCCGGCACATTCTTTCAAGTTTGGAGCAGAATTGCAAGCAAAACAAAGTTGTAAAAATCCTATTTTAATAAGAATAGAAACCAATGCAGGACATGGAGCAGGAAGATCTACCGAACAAGTGATTGCAGAAAATGCAGATATTTTGAGCTTTGGATTATACGAAATGGGGGTGAAAAAATTGGGGAAATAAGAAGTTTTATTTGTGTTTTGGAGGAGGAGGAGGTTTTGAAATTTCAGAATTTTCTTGCACAAATTTTTTGGTAAGATTAGATTTCAAAACTTTTCCTTTTGCATCAATTTGAAAATAAGAATTCCCTTTTTTTGCATAAATCCTGGGTTTATTTTCAGAATATCCATAAAAATCTGATAGATTTGGATATATTTCGTCATAAATAAAATCGCAAATAATTTTTCCTTCTTCGTTTAAGATTCCAGCTTTATTTTCTTTTTTAGCAAAAATTAAACCTTTCAAATAAAGAAATTTATCATAAATCGGCGGAATGGTAATTTTATACGTTTTATCGTCAATTAATCCTGTTTTTCCATTTTTCACTATAAATTTTGAATGACTTGGTCCATATTCTGTCCAATTAGAAATCTCATCATATTCCAAAGGTAGAATCGTATTTTTATTAATATCTATAATTCCAAACTTTTTGTTTTTGGAAACAATGAGAATGTTTCGATTCTCGAAAATTGGTATTATAGAATTATAACCTGAGATTATAATATTGTTATTGATGTCAATTATACTATTATCATCAACTATAAAAAAAGATTTGTTGCGAACTTCAATATCGTCAAATTGATCATAAAGTGGATATATTCTATTGTATTTCAGTGGAATAAGAGTTTTTCCATTTTTATCAATAATTCCGAATTTGCTTCTTTTTGAAACTTCGAAAAAATCATATGATTTTATCTTGTTAAGTTCATCAAACTCAAAGGGAATTAGCAAATCTCCATTAGAAGCAAGCATTCCATATTTATTATTTAGATTCTTAAAAATAAGTGTTGGTGTATTCGTTGAAAAATCATTATAAACTGGTTCATAAGTTTCTCCTAATTTCTTTAAATCTCTATTAAAAACAGTATAGATTTTTCCTTTTCTGGCGTTGTAATATTCAGAATAGGCATGATTATCATCAAAATATTCAATAAAATCGTATTCCAAAGGAACTTTAAAAGTACCATCAATTTTCAATATTCCATACTTTCCGTTGCTTTTAATAATAGCATTTTGAAAAGTATCAAAAACGCTTGCTGAATCAATTTTTAGGTTTGAAAAAAGTGTTTTTCCGTCTGAATTTAAAAACTCATATTTTCCTTTTTTTGTAGCTAATGCAGCTCCATTTTCAAACAATGTAGATTCATCTCTTTGAAAAACATCTTTAGAAAAATCTGTAATATTTGCTCTTTTAAAACTGTCATAAATAAAATCTGTAATTTGCTTTCCTGTATTATCAAAAACCGCCCATTTTCCATTTTTTTTCACGATTACATTCGTGTCTTTCATTTCCTGATAAGCTTCTTCATATATAAACGGAATAATTTCTTTGCCATTTTTATTTATAAATCCAGCTTTACCATTTTTTGTAACCGAACATAAGCCACTTGGTCTAAAATAATCTACTTCATTATAAACAATTGGTATTTCTAACTCTCCACTTTCATTGATGAAACCCCATTTTCCATTTTTTTTAACGGCAGCAATTCTTTCAGAAAAAATTCTAACTTCATCATAGTTTCCTTTTAATCTCAAATTTTGTTTTGTGATAAAAAACTCTTGACTGCCTATTTTAGCATAAGCAAGTCCGTTTTCAAATGGGTTCACAAAGTCATAAATAAATGGAATTTTCACATCGCTTTTATCATCAATAAAACCCCATTTTTTTGGTTTATTCAGTAAAATTCGTTTCCAACCTGTTTCCTTATCTATTTCTTGAACAGAAATATTATCTTTAGATAATTCTACTTTCTGTACCTGTGATTTTGAATCGCAAGAAATCATTAAAAAAATTAATATGAAAATAAAATTTCTCATCCTATTTCCATTTCCACCACAAAACCTTCATGGCTTCTCACGTTCATCACCGTTCCGTCTTCAAAACAGAGGTATTGACCTTTTATTCCTTTTAAAATACCTTCGTATTCAGGGGTTTTTTCTAAATTTAAGGAGGTTATTTTTTCTGGTGCAGCGTATGGAAAATCTAATTTCCAAACATTTTCATCTGCAGTATAGAATTTTTTAAATTCTTCCGGAAAAAGGTCCTTCACTTGCTCGCGAAAATGTGCCAAATCCAAATTGTCTTCATACTCATCTTGCAACATTTTTCGCCAATTGGTCTTGTCTGAAAGGTGTTTTTTCATTTCTACTTCTATCATTCCGGCTTCGTATCTGTTGTTGGTTTTTGCAATTTCCAGAGCGAAAGTTGCACCTTGATCAATCCATCTTGTAGGAACTTGTTTTTCTCTCGTTACTCCTACTTTCACTTCTCCAGTGTAAGCAAGATAAACGATGTGCGGCACCAATTGTATTTCTTTTTCTACTTCTATATCCCTTTCTTCGTTTCCAAGATGGGCTGTAGAAAGTTCTGGACGAATAATACTTTCGCTTGCATACGGACTTTCAAAAAAGCATTTTTTACAAAATCCCATTCGGAAAACAGGATTTGAAGATCCACAATTCACACATTGATAGCCAATATGTTTCAGTCGTATTTTTTTGTTAAATAATTGATTCATCTGCAATAAATCTCCAGATAAATTCAAAGAATATTGAATTGGTTTTGCATTTTGCGTACTCATTTTCAGCACTTGTCCTGTAAAAAGCATGTATTTTTATTTTAGAATAGTAAAAATAAGAAAAGATTAATGAGTAGAATAGCTTTAAAAATAAATTTGTAGAAATATAACTTCAAAACCTTAAATTTGTAGCAAGAAAACTTATCATGAATTATCTCGTAACTGGCGGAAGTGGATTTATTGGATCTCATTTAATAGAAAAATTATTAAAAAACGGTCATTCTGTCATCAATATAGATAATTTTGATGATTTTTATGACTATAAAATAAAAATTCAAAACACTTTAGATTCATTAGAAAATTCACTTATATTTCAATTTGAAGAAAAAGATACTGACATTCAAAAGCTAATCAATATTTCTAAAAATGTTAGCTATAAGCTTTATTATCAGGACATAAGAGATAAAAACGGTATTCAAAAAATTTTCCAAAACCATAAGATAGATTTGGTTATTCATCTTGCAGCTTTGGCTGGTGTTCGTCCTTCAATAGAAAATCCTTTGGAGTATGAATCTGTAAATATTACAGGAAGCATGAATTTGTGGGAAATTTGCAAAGAATTTGGTGTTCAAAAATTTGTTTGTGCTTCTAGTTCCAGTGTTTATGGGAATAATGAAAAAGTTCCATTCTCTGAAACAGATGTTGTAGATCATCCTATTTCACCTTATGCAGCCACCAAAAAAGCTGGCGAAATTTTGGGTCATGTTTATCATAGTTTATACAATATAGATATGATACAGCTGCGTTTTTTCACCGTTTATGGTCCAAGACAAAGACCAGATTTAGCTATTCATAAATTCACAAAATTAATTTCAGAAAATAAGGAAATTCCGTATTTCGGAGATGGTTCTACAGCAAGAGATTATACTTTTATAGATGATATTATTCAAGGAATTATTAATTCTATCCAATATTTAGAAGAAAATAAAAACGTTTATGAGATTATAAACCTTGGTGAAAGCGAAGTCATAACTTTGGACGAAATGATTTCTACAATAGAAGAAAAATTAGGCAAAAAAGCCACAATCAAAAAACTGCCAATGCAAGCAGGAGATGTACAAAAAACAAATGCAGACATCACAAAAGCAAAAAACTTGATACAATATCTGCCAAAAACAAATTTTCAAAATGGCATACAAAAATTTGTGGAATGGTTTTTGAGAAAATGAAAAACATCTAATAAAAAAATACATTCATGTGAAGTGTTTTTAATTTAGATTAGAAATAAAAGTAAAATTGTTGAAAATCAGGCAGAAAAAGCTTTTTTATTTGCTCTAATTTTTTACTTTTGCAAAAAATATTAATATTATGTATTGGACTTTAGAATTAGCTTCTTTTTTAAGGGATGCACCTTGGCCTATGACGAAGGCAGAATTGATGGACTATGCCAACAAAACTGGAGCTCCCTTAGAAGTTGTAGAAAACTTACAAGCAATTGAAGATGAGGGAGAAATCTACGAATCTATTGAAGAGATTTGGGCAGATTATCCTACAGATGATGATTTCCTCTGGAATGAAGACGAATATTAAATTCGCAATGAGCTTTTAGCATTTAGTTATAAGCTTTTTTTCAAAAAAATTACGCATTTAGTCAAAAACTAAAGGCAAATAGCAAATAGCAAATTATGGGTTTTATAGATCAAGTTCTTAAAGGTTTCTTAGGCGATAAAAACGCAAAAGACCTGAAAGAAGTAAAAAAAGTAGTAGCAAAAATAAAAGCTGCAGAATCAAGTGTAGAGAATTTATCTGATGACGGATTGCGTGAGAAAACCGCAGAATTCAAGTCGAAAATAAAAGCAGCTTCTTCTTCAATTACTGCTGAGATAGAAAACATAAGGAAGCAAATTGCAGAATCATCTAATATAGATGAAAAAGAAGCATTCTTCCAAAAAATAGAAGTTCTTAAAAAAGAAATCTACGAAATTGAAGAAAAAGTACTTGCAGAAATTCTTCCAGAAGCTTTCACATTAGTAAAAGAAACTGCAAAAAGACTTGCGAAAAATGGAGAACTACGAGTTACAGCTTCAGAAATGGACAAAAACCTTGCAGCAACCAAAGACTTTGTAGAAATAGATGGAGAAACAGCCGTTTGGAAAAACGCTTGGAATGCAGCCGGAACTGCAGTAGTTTGGGATATGGTTCATTACGATGTACAATACATCGGTGGTGTCGTTTTACATTCCGGGAAAATTGCCGAAATGGCAACTGGAGAAGGAAAAACTTTGGTTGGTACTCTTCCTATTTACCTTAATGCACTTCCAGGAAAAGGTGTTCACGTGGTAACAGTGAATGATTATCTTGCAAAAAGAGATAGCGCTTGGATGGGACCATTATACCAATTTCATGGTTTGAGTATTGATTGTATTGATAACCATCAACCCAATTCTGAAAGCAGAATAAAAGCTTACAATTGCGATATTACCTACGGAACTAATAATGAATTTGGTTTCGATTATCTTAGAGATAACATGGTAACTTCTCCTAAAGAATTGGTACAAAGAGATTTGAATTACGCAATTATAGATGAGGTAGATTCTGTATTAGTAGATGATGCAAGAACACCATTAATTATTTCTGGTCCTGTTCCGCAAGGAGACAGACAAGAATTTGATATGCTGAAACCTTCTATTGATAGAATTGTAGAAGTTCAGAAAAAAACCGTTTCAGCCATATTTCATGAAGCTAAAAAATTAATTGCAGCAGGAAATACCAAAGATGGTGGTTTCAAATTATTACAAGCATATAGAGGTTTGCCAAAAAACAGACCTTTAATAAAATTCCTTTCCGAAAGTGGAAATAGAGTGCTTTTGCAAAAAACAGAAGCAGCTTACATGCAAGACAACAATAGAGAAATGCCAAAAGCAGATAAAGATCTCTATTTTGTAATTGATGAAAAAAACAATCAGATAGATCTTACCGATAAAGGTGTAGAATATATGTCTGCCGGAAATCAAGACAAAGATTTCTTCGTACTTCAAGATCTGGCTACAGAATTAGCAGATTTAGAAAATAAAGGTCTTACCAAAGATCAAGAATTTGAAGCTAAAGAAGAATTGTACAGAAATTTCTCTATCAAATCTGAACGTGTTCACACTTTAAATCAATTATTAAAAGCATACACATTATTCGTAAAAGATGATGAATATGTAGTAATAGACGGCGAAGTGAAAATTGTAGATGAATCTACAGGTAGAATCATGGAAGGTAGAAGATATTCCGATGGTCTTCACCAAGCTATAGAAGCCAAAGAAAACGTGAAAATAGAAGCAGCTACTCAAACTTTTGCTACTATTACGCTTCAAAATTACTTCAGAATGTACAACAAACTTTCTGGAATGACGGGAACTGCAGAAACAGAAGCAGGAGAACTTTGGGAAATTTACAAATTGGATGTTGTGGTAATTCCTACCAACAGACCGATTGTAAGAGATGACAGACAAGATTTAGTTTTCAAAACAAATCGCGAAAAATACAATGCTGTAATAGAAGAAATAGAAGCACTTACTTCTGCAGGAAGACCTGTTTTGGTGGGAACTACTTCGGTAGAAATTTCTCAAATTCTATCTAAAGCATTGCAACTTAGAAAAATACAACACGAAGTATTGAATGCAAAAATGCACCAACGAGAAGCAGAAATTGTAGCCAATGCAGGAAGACCAGGAGCTGTAACCATTGCTACCAACATGGCAGGAAGAGGAACAGATATTAAATTAAAAGAAAATGTAATAGAATCTGGTGGTTTAGCAATCGTGGGTACAGAAAGACATGATTCTCGTCGTGTTGATAGACAATTGCGTGGTAGAGCAGGAAGACAAGGAGATCCTGGAAGTTCACAATTCTATGTTTCTTTAGAAGATAATTTGATGCGTCTTTTCGGATCCGAAAGAATTGCGAAAATGATGGATAAAATGGGACATAAAGAGGGCGAAGTTATTCAACACGGTATGATTTCTAAATCTATAGAAAGAGCTCAGAAAAAAGTAGAAGAAAACAATTTTGGTATCAGAAAAAGATTACTAGAATATGATGATGTGATGAACAAACAACGTGATGTAATCTACAAAAGACGTAAAAACGCACTTTTCGGAGATCACTTGAAATATGACATTACCAATATGATTTATGATGTTTCTCATGGCATCGTAAACAACTCTAAACTAACTTCTAATTTTAAGGATTTTGAATACGAAATTATCAAAAACTTTACGATGGAAGCACCAGTTTCTGAAAACGATTTCAAATCTAAAAGCATTGTAGACCTTACTAATATTCTATTTGATGCAGCACAAAAAGATTACGAAAAAAGACTAGAATTAATGAAAGAAAAATCTTTCCCAATTATAGAAAACGTATTCAAAACGCAAGGTCAAACATTCAAAATGATACAAGTTCCTTTCACAGATGGAAATAGAAATATGACCATAGTTTCTGATCTAGAAAAAGCCCACGATACAAAATGTGAAAGCCTTATCAACGATTTTGAAAAGAACATTACCCTTTCCATCATCGATGAAAATTGGAAATTACACTTACGCGAAATGGACGATTTGAGAAGATCTTCTCAAGGAGCAGTGTATGAGCAAAAAGACCCATTGGTAATTTACAAACAAGAATCTTTTTATCTTTTCAGCGAGATGGTAGAAAGAGTGAATAAAGAAACCATTTCTTTCTTATACAAAGGCGAAATTCAAGCATAAGAAAATACAACCATCCCTTTGTCAGAGTTTTAAAACGAACAATTTTATACTTTGACAAAGTTTTTAGAAATTTAAACTTCTTCATTTTTGGAGAAGTTTTTTGTGTTTTGTTTTGTTTTGAAACCACTTTGTCAAATCGAAGATTCGGCGTAGCCAAAGTTCTAAAGCATACACTTTTATACTTTGACAAAGTTTTTGCACATAAAATTCAACCTAAAAATTGAATAATACCAACTATATTTATTAATTAGCCTTTAAGTGAGAAAGCTTTATTGTAAAAAACCATTAAGGCATTAAGATTCTGTGTTGATTTCCAAATAAAAAGATATATTTTTTTTTGAAAATT
>CAXYUO010000033.1:0-16113 GCA_964292185.1 uncultured Frigoriflavimonas sp. | reverse complement strand
TTGTATTTTTAAATTATTTTTCCCATAAGTAGTATTCAAATAATCTATATTGGTAGAATTTATTTGTCCGTATTTAAATGCTAAATCATTTGGCGTGCCATTTAATCTGCCAGTTTCGCTTAATTTTGAAAAATGTTCTGGTAGTTTTTCAACCCGATAATTAAGATCTTCACCATTTTTAACATTAATATCTACTCCAATTTCTTGAAGTACTTGTGCAAAGAAATGTGCTTTTTGTTTACATGTATTTAATCCAAATTTTACACTTGCATCATTATAGGCGTTCATTAATTGTTTTTTTTCAGAACTTGTAGCTTTAGGGAAAATATCATTTAATTCTTCTAAAGTTATGCTTTTGCAATCATAGCAATTTTCTTTAATTGAAGTTACGGCACTATTTTTTTTTTTAGGGATTAAATAAAATCCAGGAGGATCATTTAAAATTGGACTTATATTATAAGCTGTAAGTAGTAATTCTTGATTATTAAATGGCTCGCCAAAAGTGTAGTATTGTATATCTCCGCCTTTACTGCCTTGTCTTTCTGGAGATTTTTCATGAATAATCCAATTTCCAAAATCATCTTTTCTATAGAGTTGCCATTTTATACTTTTTCTATCTTCTGTACTAGCATTATTATCTAGTATTGCCGTATATGTGTAAGAAGTACCAACAATAGGATTTTTTTCACCAATTATATTTATTACCCTTGCCTTTTTTATTTGGTCATTATATTCTACTACTGTTTGGGGCTTTGTTTGTGGTTGTGTTTGTGTTTGATCGTAATCAATTACCATCGGTTTACTTTTTTTTTGAGAGACACAATTGCTTAATGTCAATAAAAAAAAGTATGCAACAACAAGATAGGTGGCTTTTTTTAATTTACAAATGATTTTCATTTTATTTTAGTTTAATTTAATTGTTATTAAGATGTATTTTTGTTTATAATTAATTTACAGTTTTTTAGGATTGGTTTTATAAAATTTAAAAGCTAAAATTACGAATTTAATTATTAACTATTTTTTCTCTATCTTTTTCAATTTTAAAATAATTTATTAGAGCTACTTTTTCCTCCTCTGTTAGTTTGGCTTCGGAATGTCCTATAATATAAGATTCCATTGGCATTTCTCCATTTTCTATCATGTCGATACATTCTTCCAATTTATGAACTTGTTTTTTTTGCTCATAAATAGCATAAGTAGAAAAATTGAGGTGTTTTCTTCCATCTGTAATATGATTTTGTAAAAACCAACCAACTGGTTGAATAGTACTATACCAAGGATATTTTGTTTCGTTAGAATGGCAATCGTAGCAAGAATTTTTAATTAAAGTTGCAATTTTTTCAGGTGTTTTCTTGATCGTTAAAAAGTCCATTCCTTTATTTATTGGTGGATTCGTTTTATCAATAGGAAAGAATTGTATTAAAATAAATACCAATAATAATGCCGTTAATACTTTTTTCATAAATTTTTTTCTAAAAAATTGTAATAAGGTAAAGATACTTAAAAATACTTAATAATAGCGAATTATAAACCTTATATTTGCAAAAAATTTTTGGGCTTCAATGTATGAAGTAACCCATTGATAATTTAATTTATTAAACAAAATTTTATGAGCAATCTTGTAGCCATTGTTGGCAGACCAAATGTAGGTAAATCCACCCTTTTTAATAGACTTTTAGAACGTAGAGAAGCAATTGTTGATTCAGTTTCTGGTGTAACGAGAGATCGTCATTACGGAAAATCTGATTGGAATGGAGTAGAGTTTACCGTGATAGATACTGGTGGATATGAAGTAAATTCTGACGATGTTTTTCAAGGAGAAATTTCTAAACAAGTACAATTAGCAATAGACGAAGCTACTTCGGTAATTTTTATGCTCAATGTAGAAGAAGGTCTAACGGAAACAGATCGAGAAATTTTTGAAATGCTTAGAAGAGCAAACAAGCAAGTTTATGTAACCATCAATAAGGTAGATTCTTCTAAAGATGAACTTCCAGCTACAGAATTTTATCAACTTGGAATAGAAAAATATTACACACTTTCTTCTGCAACTGGTAGTGGAACAGGAGAATTGTTAGATGCTGTGGTAAGTGATTTTCCAGATAATGATTACAAAGATCCTTTTGAAGATTTACCAAAAATTACAATTGCTGGTAGACCAAATGTAGGGAAATCTACCATGACAAACGCACTTTTGGATGCAGAAAGAAATATCGTAACAGATGTAGCCGGAACTACAAGAGATAGTATAAAAACTTTGTACAATAAATTTGGACATGAATTTGTGCTTGTAGATACCGCAGGAATGCGTAGAAAAGCCAAAGTTTCAGAAGATTTAGAATTTTATTCTGTGATGAGAGCCGTTCGTTCTATAGAATATTCTGATGTGGTAATTATCATGATTGATGCTACACAAGGTTGGGAATCTCAGGATATGAATATCTTTGGTTTGGCTCAAAAAAATAGAAAAGGCATCGTAATTTTAGTAAATAAATGGGATTTGGTAGAAGATAAACAAACCAATACCATGAAAGACTACGAAGAAAAAATTAAAATTAAAATCGGGCAGTTTACAGATATTCCAGTTGTTTTTGTGTCAGCTTTGAACAAACAAAGAATTTTGAAAGCTGTAGAAGTTGCGATGGATGTTTATGAAGGAAGAAAAAAGAAGATTAAAACTTCTAAATTGAATGAAATTATGCTTCCAATTTTCGAGAAAACGCCACCTCCAGCTTTGAAAGGAAAATACGTGAAAATAAAATATTGCGTTCAGCTTCCTACACCTTCTCCACAGTTTGTATTTTTCTGCAATTTGCCACAATATGTGAAAGAAGCATACAAGAGATTTACAGAAAATCAGTTGAGAAATCAGTTTGGTTTCACGGGTGTTCCGATAGAAATTTATTTTAGACAGAAATAACATTCCTAATCCTTCAAGGATTTAAAATCCTTGAAGGATTTAAAAATAATATAATCACAATATGTTAAATGTACTTTCACAAAATTTTTCCCTCGTCAATTCTTGGATCAATGATCTAAGAAATGTCGATATTCAAAACGACCGCTTGAAATTCCGTAGAAATATGGAACGCATCGGCGAAATTGCAGCTTTTGAAATCAGCAAATCATTAGAACAAAAAACGGTAGAAATTACAACGCCTTTGGATAAAATTATTTCTCAAGAAATTGCTGTACAACCGGTAATTACTACCATTTTACGAGCAGGAGTTCCTCTTTTTCAAGGGCTTTTAAATTATTTTGATAAAGCAGATTGTGGTTTTGTAGCAGCATACAGAAAACACGATGCGAATGATTATTTCAGCATAAAACAAGATTATCTCACCTGTCCAGATTTGAATGGAAGACCTTTAATCGTTGCAGATCCAATGCTTGCAACAGGAGCAAGTTTGATAGAAGCTATTAAAGATTTATTAAACCACGGAAAACCAACAGAATTGCATATAGTTGCAGCAATTGCAAGTGCAGAAGGTGTAGAAACTATTAAAAATGCGTATCCAAATGCGAAACTTTGGATTGGTGTTATTGATGAAAAATTAACCGATAAAGGTTACATTACACCAGGTTTAGGAGATGCAGGAGATTTGTCTTACGGCGAAAAATTGCAGAGATAAGTTGATGTTTTAAACATCAGAATTTTTTATAAGATTCTATAAATCAGTGTTTTAAATTTTGTTGACTTTGATTTTTCTTATTTTCAAAATTTGTCTTTGTTTCTTTTGTGGTAAAAAAGTATAAAGTTTTAGGTAGCTTCTAAACATCAAAAGCAATAACCAAAACACTCACTTTATTCGTGGGATTTTTTAAAATTTCCCATGCAAAATGGCTCATCGTACTTCCAGTCGTGAAAACATCGTCTATCAAAAGTATATGCTTATTATTAATTTCTTTTGTTAGTGAAAATAGATTTTTTCCTTCACTTCTTCGTTCTCTATTTTTGAAAGTTTGAGATTTTTTGTAAATATTTCTTACAATTAAATCATGGTCAAATGGAATTTCATTAATTTTTGCTAAAGTTTCTGTAAATAAATGCAATTGATTATATCCTCTTTCTTTCTTTTTTCTTGGGTGAAGAGGAACCGAAAGTACTAAATCTGGCTTTATTTTTTTTAAATCTATTTTCTCAGAGGTCCATTCTGCTAATGATTTACCAATATTTTGCCGTCCTTTGTATTTTATAGCATGCACAGTTTCTCTACTTAAACCTTCTTTTTTAAATTCTAACAAAGCAAAAGCATTTTCAATAGGAAAAAGTAATTTACATCTTTCTAATAATAGATTGTGTTTACTTTCATTAAAATGATAAAACTCCAAATGCTCAAAACAGAGATTACAAATGAAAATTTTCCCATCAATTATTCTATTGCAGTGCAAACATCGGTTAGGAAAAAGTAAATCTAAAAACATAAATAAAGGTAAATATTTTTTATCAAATTAGAATTAAAAAATTTCGCATCAATTTATACTATCTTTGCAAAATGATACGCATTACTAAAATTTTCACTTTCGAAACCGCTCATGTTCTCTACAATTACGATGGAAAATGCAAAAATATGCATGGACATTCTTATAAATTATTTGTAACGGTAAAAGGAATTCCTATCAACGATTTAGAAAATCCGAAAAATGGAATGGTGGTAGATTTTGGTGACATCAAAAAAATTGTAAAGTCAGAAATCATCGATGTTTGGGATCATGCTGTTTTGTTGAATGCTCTTTCTCCACACAAAGAATTCGGTGAAGATTTAGAACAAAAAGGTCATAAAGTAATTTATTGTCAATATCAACCGACTTGTGAAAATATGCTCTACGAAATTGCAGAAAAAATAAAATCTCAACTTCCAGAAACAGTAACTTTAGCTTATCTAAAACTTCATGAAACCGAAAATTCTTACGGAGAATGGTTTGCAGAAGAAAACGAATGTAACAATTTAGTAATGTAACAGTTTACCAATTTTTTAATATTTTAATCAAAATTAAACCTCCTGAAACAATTTGAAACCAAATCAAACCATAATTAAACTTAACGAAAGCAAAAAGATATACTTCGCTTCCGATCAGCATTTTGGTGCGCCAAATCCGAAAGAAAGTAAGAAAAGGGAAGAAAAATTTATTCGTTGGTTAGACGAAATAAAAACCGATGCCCAAGTTTTATTTTTAATGGGAGATTTATTTGATTTTTGGCATGAGTGGAATCACGTAATTCCAAAAGGATATGTGAGAGTTTTAGGGAAATTAGCAGAATTAAAAGACGCCGGAATTGATATTTATTTCTTCGTAGGAAACCATGATTTGTGGATGAAAGATTATCTTGAACATGAAATTGGTGCCACTATTTTTTTGAAAAGCAATATTTTGAAATCAATAATAAAAACTTCCTTTTAGCACATGGAGATGGACTTGGTCCAGGAGATAAAGGCTACAAAAGAATGAAAAAATTGTTCACAAATCCTTTTGCACAATGGTTTTTCAAATGGTTACATCCAGATATTTCCATGAAAATTGCCATCTATTTTTCTACCAAAAATAAAATGATTTCTGGTGAAGAAGACAAAGAATTTCTTGGCGAAGACAAAGAATTTCTCATCATTTATTCCAAAGAAAAACTGAAAACCGAGAAAATAGATTATTTCATTTACGGTCATCGTCATTTGCCAATGGTGCTAGATTTAGAATATGGAAAAGCCAAGTATATTAATCTGGGAGACTGGATTTCCTACTTTACATATGGCGTTTTTGATGGAGAAAATTTTGAATTGAAAACTTTGTCAAAATGAGTTCAGGCACTTACTCACAAATATATATCCAATTGGTTTTCGTAGTGAAAAGCAGACAAAATTTTTTGAAAAAAGAATTTCGCGAAGAAATTTTTAAATATATGAGTGGGATTATTACTGCAAAAGGTCAAAAAAGTATAATCATCAATGGAGTAGAAGATCATGTACATTTGTTTATTGGATTAAAACCAAGTATGAGACTTTCGGATTTGGTTAGAGATGTAAAAAATAACACTACAAATTTTATCAATGAAAAACAGTTTTTGAAATCCAAGTTTTCATGGCAAATTGGTTATGGTGCTTTTTCATATTCACATTCTCACATAGATAATGTTTATCAATATATTTTAAAACAGGAAGAGCATCATAAAAAGAAAAGTTTCAAGCAAGAATATATGCTACTTTTAAAGAGGTTTAATATTGAATTTAAGGAAGAATATTTGTTTGAATTTTTTGATGAAGAGAAAGTAGATTAGAACGAAAAGTAACTTTTAGTTAATAATTTCACTGCTTCGCAGTTCTTTTTGGATTTTGTTTAAGACTTTAGAATAATTTCACTGCTTCGCAGTTTTGGTGTAATCATCTTGTATTGTTTAGAATAATTTCACTGCTTCGCAGTTTTGTTGCATGTTAGATATCATGTTAGAATAATTGTACTGCTTCGCAGTTAATAATTATGATGGAATGCTATTCTTATAACAACAAATTTGAAAGTAGAATCTAATTCCGAAGGAATGACATTATTATAAAAGAATAGAAGTTGAATAAACACGGAAGGTGTGAAATTTTTGCAGTTAAAATAAACATTTTTAATTAATTCCGAAGGAATGAAATTATTATAAAAGATTAGCAGTTAGATTAAATTCCGAAGGAATGATATTATTATAACACTGGATACAAATCCACCCTAAAACACCGAAGGTGTGACATTATTTTTCATGCAAAACATTTTCAACATAAATTCCAAATCAGATTTCCAGCAAAAATGCTTGGAAACTTTCCACTATCAATATGAAAATATAGAAGTTTATAAGCAATTTGTTGATTATTTAAACATCAATATTTCCAAAATCACTGAAATTGAAAAAATCCCATTTCTACCCATAGAAATTTATAATAACCATACAATTTTAGATAAAAATTTCACTTCAGATTTATATTTTCAAAGTTCTGGAACTACACAAATGAACCGATCCAAACATTGGATTGCAGATCAAAAAGTATATGAAGAAAGCATCATCAATAGTTTTAAATTATTTATAGGAGATCCAAAAGACTATATCATTTTAGGATTATTGCCCAATTATTCCGAAAATAAAAACTCATCTTTAATATATATGGTAGATTTTCTGATGAAAGAATCTGGAAAAATTGAAAGCGATTATTTCCTCTACAATCACTCAGAACTTCTTCAATTATTAAATAAATTGGCTTCCGAAAATAAAAAAGTTCTCCTTTTTGGCGTTTCTTTCGCACTATTGGATTTCCTTGATTTTGTTAAAAAAAATAATCTCAAAATTGAATATTCAAAACAATTATCCATTATAGAAACTGGTGGAATGAAAGGTAGAAAAGAAGAATTAACAAAAGACGAACTCTTGAAAATTTTTCAAAATGGATTTAATACAAAGAATATTTTTTCAGAATATTCTATGACGGAATTGCTTTCTCAAGCCTATTCTTTAGGAGAAAATTTATACCAAACTCCCAATTGGATGCGAGTTTTAATAAGAAATACAGAAGATCCTTTTCAATATTTATCAGAAGGAAAAACTGGAGCCATCAATATTATAGATTTAGCCAATAAACACAGTTGTAGTTTTATCGCGACACAAGATTTAGGGAAAATTATTTCTAAAAATAGTATGGAATATTTTTCAGTTTTAGGTAGAATAGATCATTCTGATATTCGTGGTTGTAGTCTTTTGATAAGTTGATTTTGGAAAAATTTCTTTATGTATATTCGAAAATAGGAATAATTGCAAAACCTCTGTGAATTTTGCTAATTGAAATCGAAGATTCGACGAAGTCAAATGCCTTTGCGAGCCTCAAAAGCAAGATAAATATAAAAAATATTTGCGAACTTTGAATTCAAAATTTTATTATGACAAACAACGAACATACGTAATTTCTTTCAAAAATTCTACACTTACAATTTCTTCATCTTTAAGATAATGCGTACTTTTGCAAATTCTTAAATTCAATCATTTAAAATACATAAAGCGTGCTTTCAGTTCAAAGTTTAGGTCTTCATCATTCAGGAAATTATTTATTTTCCAATGTCAATTTTACCATCAAAAAAGATGATAAAATTGGTTTGGTTGGTAAAAATGGAGCTGGAAAATCTACCATTCTAAAAATGTTTACCGGAGAAATTAATTTCTACGAAGGAACCATCGTTCCTGAAGGAAATATTACCATCGGTTTTTTGAAGCAAGATTTAGATTTTGTGAAAGGCAGAACTGTTTGGAACGAAACCATGCAAGCTTTTGAAAAAGTAAATGAACTGAAAAATGAATTGGATGAGGTTAATATTCAGCTTACAACAAGAACAGATTATGAAAGCGATTCTTACGATCAACTCATTCAAAAAATGACGGATCTTAATGATCTTTTGATGCATCATGATGCTTATAATTTGGAAGGAGATGTAGAAAAAGTTCTTTTCGGATTGGGTTTTAAAGCAGATGATTTTCATAAAATTACCGACGAATTTTCTGGTGGTTGGAGAATGAGAATTGAATTGGCAAAATTGCTTCTTCAAAAAAATGATTTAATGCTTTTGGATGAGCCAACCAATCACTTGGATATGGAATCTATCATTTGGCTAGAATCTTTTTTGAAAGAATACAACGGTGCAATAGTTTTGGTAAGTCACGATAAGCAGTTTATGACGGCAGTTTGCAACAGAACTTTTGACATTAATAATAAAAAAATTGACGATTATAAAGCCAATTACACCAAATATCTTGAACTAAGCAAAGAGCGAAAAGAAAAGCAAATTCAAGCTAAGAAAAATCAAGATGTAGAAATAAAACAGATGGAAGATAATATCAACCGTTTTCGTGCTTCTGCAACCAAATCTTCTTTTGCTCAATCTTTAATTAAAAAATTAGAAAAAATAGACAGAATTGAAGTTGATACCGATGATGTTTCTAAATTCAATATTCGTTTTGTACAATCTGTAGTTCCCGGAAAAGTAGTTTTTGAAGCCAAAAATTTAGGAAAATCTTACGGAAAAAAGCAAGTTTTTGATGGCGTAGATTTCTTTGTAGAACGTGGAGAAAAAATTGCACTTCTTGGGCAAAATGGACAAGGAAAAACAACTTTGGCGAAAATTTTATCAGGAGAAATTTCTGATTATTCTGGAGAATGGAATCTTGGACATAATGTGAATATTGGTTATTTTGCACAAAATCAGGAAGAAGTTTTGACGCCAAATAAAACCGTTTTGGAAGAAGCAGAAGATGCTGCAACCGAAGAAACAAGACCAAGAGTTCGAGATTTGCTGGGAAGTTTTCTTTTTCAAGGTGATGATGTGACGAAAAAAACGAAAGTGCTTTCTGGTGGAGAAAGAAACCGTTTGGCTTTGTGTAAATTATTGCTTCGTCCGTTCAATGTTTTGATAATGGATGAGCCAACCAATCACTTGGATATTCAATCTAAAGAAATCATCAAATTGGCTTTGAATAAATATGAAGGAACATTAATTGTAATTTCTCACGATAGAGAATTTCTACAAGGCGTTGCTGATAAAATTTTTGAATTTCGAGATGGGAAAATGAAGGAATTTTTAGGCAATATTGATGAGTATTTGGAATACCGCCAAAAAGAAAGTATTCGCGAAATTTCTGCAGAAAGATCTAAATTAGCAGAAAGCAAATTGGAAGAAAATCAACCTAAAAAGGAAGAAACTCCTGCAGTTTTATCATCAAATATTTCTCCTGAGCAGAAAGCACTCATCAATAAAGTGAAGAAAGTAGAAGAAAAAATTTCGGAATTGGAAACTGAAATTAAAAAAATGGAAAAAACGTTTACCAAAGAAAATCCTTCTGCAGAAAAAATAGAAAATTACAATCTCAAAAAAGAACAATTAACTTCGGCAATGGAAGAATGGTCTGTACTCGCAGATCAGGTAGAAGTTTAAGTCTAAATCAAATACCTCAAAAATCACAAACCGTATTTCAAAATAAATTGCTATTTTTACAACCTAAAATTTTATAGAAAATGAACGTTACCAAAGAAAATCATGATGAAGTAAGCGCATTACTTACTGTAACTATAGATAATGCAGATTATAAAGAAAAAGTAGAAAAAGAACTTCACAATTATGCGAAGAAAGCACAGATTCCTGGTTTTAGAAAAGGAAAAGTGCCATTAAGCATGATTAAAAAACAATATGAAGCTCCTGCTGCTTATGAAGAAATAAATAAATTGGTAAGCGAATCTTTGAATGCTTTTATCAATGAAAACAAACTTAGATTAGTAGGACAACCAGTTCCAGTTCCTATAAATGATTTCGATTATAAAGCAGAAAAATTATCAATAAGTTTTGAAGTTGGTTTCGAGCCAGATTTCACTATAGATTTATCAAAATATGAAGCACCTTTCTTCAAAGTAGAAGCATCTGATAAAGAGGTTTCTCAATCTGTAGAAAACATGCAAAAGCGTTTTGCAGAGCAACTTCCACAAGAAAAAATTGCTAAAGATTCTAATATCTTTATAGAAATTAAACAAGTTGTAGAAGAGGAAGCAGAAGGTGATCACAATCATCCTCCGAAACAAAACACCATCAATAATGAGAGCAAAGATGCATTCAAATTATTGAAATCTCTTAATATGGGAGAATCTGTGAAGGTGAAAAAAGAAGAATTGCTTGCAAATGAAGATCTTGCAAAAGCTTTCGGATTTTCTAAAGAAGATGTTGCTTATTTGCATCATGATGAAGTAGAAGTTACAGTGAAAGATTTCTATGGTTTAAAAAATCATGAAATGAACCAAGAACTTTTTGATAAAGTATATGGAAAAGATACCATCAAATCTGAAGAGGAACTTAAAGCTAAAGTAAAAACAGAATTAGATGAATATTTTCAACAAAATGCGGACGTACATTTTGTAAATCAAATACTTGCAACCCTTAATGAAAAGCAAGATATTCAACTTCCTGAAGCATTTTTGATAAAATGGTTGATGTTTAATAATGAAAACATCAAATCTGAAGCACAAGCAAAAGAGGTTTTCGAAGCAGAAAAAAATCAATTGAAATTTCAAATCATTGAAGGTAAATTGCTAAATGACAACGAAATAAAAGTAGATTATACAGATATACTAACGCAAGCAGAACAAGCTGTGAGAAACCAATTGGCAATGTACGGTTTGCATCATATTGGTGATGAAGAAGTACAAAAATATGCTGTAGAAATGCTAAAAAGCGAAGATCAAGTAAAACAAATTTCTTCTGAAGTGGCTATGAATAAGCTAAAAGATGTAATTCTTGAAAAAGCTACCAAAAAAGAAACTGTAATCTCACATGACGAATTTTTGGAAGAAATAAAAAAAGAAGAAGCGAAAAATGAGGCTGTTGCAGCAGCAAACGCGTAATTTATTTTTTTAAATAACATATATAATCCGTTTTGATGAATTTCGAAACGGATTTTTTTGGCACTTTTTTTGGTATATTTGATTGGTATCAATACTACTTCAAATCTTTTTTGTGTAAAATTTTTAAATTTATTTATGAAAAAAATCCCATTATATTTTTCACTATTAATTTTTTGTACTAAAAAACAAAGCGAACCTGAACTTGTAGATCTCGTAGATCTCGTAGATTTCGTAGATTATAAAAAAGCTGATACTTTAAAAGTAAGAGATTACATTGCAATATTTGATGATAAAACTGAAGCGAAATCTACACTTTCTAAAAAAGAATTGAAAATTGTGGATAATCTACTAATAAATGCCGTAAATATTTACAACGATTCTTTGAAAATAAAATTAAATTCTTGGAATAAAAAAGACAAAACATACCATTGGGATTATGAAAAAGAAAAATTGAATTTAAGATATTACGTTAGACAATATTCTATTTCTACAAACGAAAATGGAGATAAAGTAGTACATATACTTTGTCTTTGTTCTTATGATAGCGAAATGTGGCGAAACCAAAGAATGTCTGTAAATGATGGTGGAAGTTGCTACCTAAATGCAGAAATAAACATCACAAAAAATAAAGTAGAATATTTCGGGACGCATGGTTTGGCTTAAAAAAGAATCACAAAAAAATTGAACTAAATTACTCAAGAATCCCTCGGATTTTGTTCGCATTTCTTATCAATTCTTCTAAATAATCGTAATTATCCTTTTCTATTGCAGATTTAAACTTGCGAAGTTGAGAGATATGCTCATTCAAAACATCGAGCACATTTTCTTTATTTTGCTTAAAAATAGGCACCCACATTTCTGGATGAGATTTCGCCAAACGTACAGTACTGCTGAAACCAGAACTCGCCAATTGAAAAATAGTATCTTCTTCTCGCTCTTTTTCTAAAACAGTATTTGCCAAAGCATAAGACGTAATATGAGAAATATGAGAAATGTACGCAGTGTGAATATCGTGATCTTTTGCAGACATAAAAAGCAAATTCATTTCTAAATTTTCGTACACTTTTTTCACTAAATCGAGCGCATCTTCAGCAGAATTTTCTGCGTTGCAAATTACAGCAGCTCTTTCTCCAAAAGCATCTGAAACTGCAGCTTCTGGACCAGAATTTTCTGTTCCCCACATTGGATGAGAAGCTACAAAACGGCTTTTATTTTTGTGGTTTTTTATACTTTCTGTAATTTCAAATTTTGTGGAACCAACGTCCATCACCGTTTGGTTTTCTGTACAAAAATCCAAAACTTTTGGTAAAATTTTCACAGAAGAATCTACAGGAATTGCAATAATGATTAAATCTGAATTTTTCACAGCAAATTCTAAATTAACTGCTTTGTCTATGATTTTTAAATCAAGGGCTTTTCTGAGGTTTTCTTCGTTAAAATCTACCCCAAAAATTTTGGATGCAAATTGTTTATCCTTTAGTTTTAAAGCCATCGAACCACCGATTAAACCAACACCAATTATCGTTATCTTCATTATGTTTTTATCAATTCTTAATATTAAAACACCAATATTTATCTTCCGTCTGCAAACTTCAGATTTCAGACTTCCGACTTCCGACTTCCGACTTCCGACTTCCGACTTTTACCATTTAACCTTTACCTTTTTACTTCCCAAACTCCTTTTTCCATTCATCTGCTGCATCACAAAGCATGCTGTAAAATTCTTCGCCATATTTTCGGATTAATGGTGTTTTCACAAATTTATAAACTGGCACTTTTAGTTCTTTTCCTAATGCACAAGCTGGACTGCAAATTGGCCATTCGTCATAATTAAATGCCGTAAATGTAGAATATTCCTTAACACGAATTGGATAAAGATGACAAGAAATTGGCTTTTGATAATCGATCACGCCATCTTCAAATGCTTTTTCTATTCCACATTTTGTGATGCCTTTTTCGTCATAAGTTACATAAGAACATTGTTTTCCTTCTACCATTGGAGTTACAAAATCTCCATCTCTATCATCTATTTCCCATTTCCCTTGTTTTTCTATGCTTGCAATTCCTTCTTTGGTGAGATAGGGTTTCACTTTTTCGTATATTTCGTCTAAGATTACGGTTTCTTCTTTTTCTAATGGTGCACCTACATCTCCTTCTACACAACATGCTCCTTTGCATTTGCTAAGGTTGCACACGAATTCTTCTGAGAAAATTTCTTCCGAAATTAATTTATCTTCTAATAAAATCATTTTTAAAAATATTTAAAATAATAATTGAGTTTGTATAATAATAAGCAAAATATGAAAAGCCAAAGTCCAGATTCTTTCATCCAATATTTTGGCAAAAATAATAACATTCTACTTAATATAATGCTTATTGGCAATGCTAAAAGCAGCAAATATTCATATGTATTGCCCATGTACAAAGAGATGCTTACTAATTGTGCTATAACAAATATCAAAATAAAAGTATATTTATATTTACTAATCGGGCTTTTTTTATTAAAATTATTAAAGTGATCTAAAATTGCATAAACAATAAAAACCACAATAGGAATAAGTGGATATAAATCTGAAAAATCTTTCATACTTGAAAAGCCTGAAAATGGTAAATAAGCCGGATTCCAAGATTGATATCCAATGAAATACATTAAACAAAAATAAGTGATAGCTCCCATAAATCCACCGAAAATAATACGAAAAAGCTGTAAACCTATTCTATTTGATGTTGTGATGGTATGCAATATCACAAATATAATCATTGGCCAAGTGGTAGGCAAAAAAATAAAATTAATGAAAAGTAGTGTTCCTACAATTAGATAAGATTTTTTATTGGTATCATCATTTACATCTGTTAATATGAGTAAAATAAAAGAATTAGTAAGCAAAGTAACCGCAATTCCTATATCCAAATTCCCTGGATAAAATGCAAAAATGAAAAAAGTATAGAGAAAAAGTGGGAGGTGAGATTGATAGTTCAGTTTTATCGCATTGAAACAAAAATAACCTAAAGCAACACCTAGAAAGGTAATTATGGCCGAAATAATGGTGTTTCCCTCAAAATTCAAGAGACTGAATAGGGCAACCATTACCAATAAAAATAAAATATATAAAGGAACTGAAAAAATAGTGCTTTCTTTTGAAAGTAATCTGAACATTTTATTTAACTTTGTGCAAAGATAATTTAAAATAAAAAATAATGACAGCTTTCTGGTTATTCTTAAGTGATGTTTTCAAATGGACGTTCCAAATATTTGATTTTGCAGGTAATGCAATCAATTGGATATTGTTTTTTACAGCATGTGGTATGTTTTGCTATTGGTGCTTTGTATTGGTATCTAAATTGGGTAACAATAAAGATAAAGATTACTTTTCTCCAACAGAAGGAAAGAATCCTTATTACGACCCAAAAATTTATAAAACTAAATAGAAGTTTTATTCTATAAATAAAAAACCCGCTTTACTTTTTTGTAAAACGGGTTTTTCTGTGAACTTTTTTTTATTGATGACAAGGTATTACCAAAACTGGAATTGTAGAATTTTTCGTAATTTCTTTTGTTAAACTACCTACAAAAACGTCGTAAAAACCACTTCTTCCGTGAGATCCCATCACAATATAACTTGCGTTTTGCTCTGTTGCATATTCTAAAATAATATCCTTTGCAATCCCTTGTTTCAAAATATGTACACAAGAAACACCAGCATTTTTCACTTTTTCTTCAATAGAATTGAGTTGTATCAGCTCTTCTTGAATTTCTGCTTGCACCACTTCTGGGAAATATTGAAATCCCATATCGCCAATTGCAAATCCCATATCTGAAGGTGCTACATGAATTAAATGCAGTTTGCTACCTGTTTCTTTCGCAAAAGAAATAGCAGCATTTAGCAAAATTTCTGTAGAATCTCCGAAGTCTATTGGTAAAATTATATTTTTCATTTGTAGATATTTATTTTGGTCTATTAAAGTTACGAAATATTTAATTCAAATGTTTAATTATGAATAATAATCATCAATTTTTCTTTAATTTATTTTAATGTTGACCACTTCTTTATTCTCCAAAAAAGCTGTAAGTACATCACCTTCTTGCACTTTTCCAACGCCTTTTGGTGTTCCTGTAAATATTAAATCTCCTTTTTTTAGGGTAAAATATTGAGAAACAAAAGCGATAATTTGATCAGGTGAAAAAATCATTTGAGAAGAATTACCATTTTGAACTATTTCTTCATTTTTTTTCAATTGAAAGTTCAGATTTTTTAAATCAAAGTTTTCTTTCGGAAAAAAATCACTGATGACTGCAGAATTATCAAACGCTTTCGAAAGTTCCCACGGAAGTCCTTTGTTTTTCAATTCATTTTGCAAATCTCTCGCAGTGAAATCTATTCCCAAACCTATTTCTTCATAATGTTTGTGAGCATTTTTTTCTAAAACATACTTTCCGTTTTTACAAATTTTAATTACAATTTCTAGCTCGTAATGCAAATCTTTCGTAAATTCTGGAATATAATATTGATAACCATTTCTAAAAAGTGCAGTATCAGGTTTTAGAAAAATTACGGGATTTTCGGGTATTTCATTGCCCAATTCTTTAGCATGTTCTGCGTAATTTCTACCGATGCAAATGTATTTCATAGTTTTAAATTGTTGTAAGATTATTTTCAGTTCATTACAAAAAATATAATGTTAAAAATTAACCACAAAAGCAGATGTTTTTTAGAAT
>CAXYUO010000032.1:0-16230 GCA_964292185.1 uncultured Frigoriflavimonas sp. | reverse complement strand
AAGTAACACTACATCATCTGCAGAGAGTTTGCAAGAATTAAAAAAGCCTAAAGAAATCACTTCCTTTTTAGATCAATATATAATAGGACAAGAACAAGCAAAAAAACAGTTGTCAATTGCCGTTTACAATCACTATAAAAGACTTTTGCACGCAGAAGAAGAAAATAAAGATGTAGAAATAGAAAAATCTAACATCATCATGGTTGGTGAAACTGGAACAGGAAAAACATTACTTGCAAAAACCATTGCAAGAGAATTAAATGTGCCATTTTGTATTGTAGATGCTACTATACTCACAGAAGCAGGATATGTAGGAGAAGATGTAGAAAGTATTTTATCAAGATTACTGATGGTTGCAGATTATGATGTAGAAAGAGCTCAAAAAGGGATTGTATTTATTGATGAAATAGATAAAATTGCGAGAAAATCTGATAATCCAAGTATAACAAGAGATGTTTCTGGAGAAGGTGTACAGCAAGGCTTGCTTAAATTATTAGAAGGAAGCATCGTAAATGTACCACCACAAGGTGGAAGAAAACACCCAGATCAAAAGTATATACAAGTAGATACCAAGAATATTTTGTTTATATCTGGAGGTGCATTTGATGGTATAAAAGATATTATTGAAAAAAGATTAAACAAGCAAGCAATAGGTTTCAGCAAAGAAAAACTGGAGAATGTACAGGACGAAGATCAGATTTTAAGACAACTAAATGCAATAGATTTAAGAAAATTTGGATTGATTCCAGAACTTTTAGGAAGATTTCCTATCGTAACTTATTTAGATAAATTAACGAAAGAGACTTTATTTAGAATAATGAAAGAGCCAAAAAACTCAATTATTAATCAATTTGTAGAACTTTTTAAAATGGATGGTACAAAGTTGGAGTTTCAAGATGATGCAATAGAAAAAATTGTAGAAACTACTATGGAGATGGGATTGGGAGCAAGAGGATTGCGTGGTACAACCGAAAAAGTACTAGAAGACTATATGTATAATTGTGGAGAAAAGAAAAACATTGTTATAAAAAGTTTGGATGTACTATTAAAAACAGTATAAAATTTGGAATTCCGATTTTTATTGATATCTTTGCAGGGAATTGTTTTATTGTAGAATAAATCAGAAAACATAAACAAATGAAAATAAAATTATTAACTCTGAGTATATTGGCTATTTCATTGTCAGTTAAAGCTCAATTGATGAATGTAAATGGAGCTACAGATACTGGAGCAGCAACTGCACTTTTTTATATTAGTGATGGTGCGTTAGTGTATAGTGGTGGTGGTGTCCAAACAAAAGGAAATGGGCTTATTGATAACCATGGAAATATGATGGTTGTTGGTAGTGGTTCTGATGTTTTAACAACAAAACTTATTAATGGTACTACAGATAAATTAGATGGAGGAAATATTATTTTAAGATTAAATAAAAGTACTCCTATTTCTACCGATTATGATGCTGTTACTTATGGTCAACTTTATATTGATGGAATAGCACAAATTAATGCTTCTGCTATAATAAGTAAAGAATACCAAACTGCTGCAAATGGAACTTCTAGTTATTTTCAACAAGTAGCACTTCCATTTTACGATAAGGTATTAAGTACACTTTCTACAGAACTTGATAAAACGTTTGGAACAACAAGATTCTCTCAGAATGAAATTTTAAAGTTTGATAATATTCCAGCTGTATCTAGACATTATACTAGTTTAGCTACAAAAACTTCCGACGGAACAGGATATTACATGCTTGGTTCTAGTAATGGAAACTTGAATACAAGTACTACCTTACGTACTTTGAATGGAATGCCTTATACTGCAATACCTACAGTTACCACTATGCAGAATGGAGGTAATGTAAATTTTGGAAATAATGGTGGTGCAATCAATGAATATAACGAACATTATAATACTTATCTTCAAGATTTATTTGATCTTCCTGCTTCTTCAATTACTTTTACAGGTAATTATGCTAAGAATATGTATCAATACGGAAACCCGTTCTTTACAAATTTAGACCTTTCAAGGATAGGTTATATAGAACCTGCGGCAGTAACAGATGGGAATAATGTTGCAAGTATATATGGTGTAAAAACTTCAGCTGGTGTTGTGAAAACTTTGACAAATGCTTCAACGTATACTACTGGAGCTACTTATGTTACTTTTGCAGGAGGAATTCCTGTTGCTGATATAAATACTTTAGTTATTAAACCAATGCAATCTTTTGTAATAAAATTAAATAATTCTGCTGCAGAAACTTTAAACTTTAATACATTAAGAAGATTTAGTGATGTTGCAAGACTTGATAATACTAATTATAGTGTAACAGCTTCTAAAAATACAGGTACTATAAAACAATTAGGAATTATTGCATTAAATTCAAATGGAGATGAACTAGGAAGATCTTATTATGTAGTTTCTCCAAATTTAGCTACAGGACATCAAAGTAATACCGTTAACTCTGTACAAGTAGCAGCAACTGCTGGTGTAATTGCTTCTTTTGAAGAAGATCCTATCAATGGAATGTATGATTATAATTACACTAATTCTTACGCTCTATATGTAAATCAAGCAAATGAAGTTGACTTTTTTGGCAAACCTATTCCGTTGGCATTATATTCAAGTGATGTTACTTCTTTGAAATTTGAAATAAGAGAGAATGCTGGTTTAGTAGCTGATGGAACACAAAATCTCTCTACTGGTAATGGTTTCTTTTACAAAACTTCTACAGGTACAATAGCTGCAATTTCTCAAAACATGGTTATACCAACTAATGGTGGAACAGAGTTTGGATTAAGTTACGGACCTATGACAACTTCAGTTCTTGCAACAGGTGAAATTACTAAGGGCAATAGAACTAGAGTTGTATTTAATCCTGCGATAGACAACTATGTAGTACAATTCGACCCAAGTTGGAAAACTGCTGATGTTCAAGTTTTTGATATGAGTGGAAAACTTTTAATTTCTGGTAAAAATGTGAAAGCTTCACAAGATTTTATCATAAATCTTTCAAATAACGCACATGGAACTTATCTTGTAAGTGGAGCAAATGAAAATGGAGAAAAATTTACATCAAAAATTATCAGATAAAAACTAATATAATGATTAAAAATATAACTAAGTTTAGATACACAGTTCTGTTCACCTTGCTAAATGTTTTAGCATTCGCCCAACCTCCAATTCCTGGTGGTGGTGGTGCAGGTGCTTCTGGAACTGGTGCAGCAGCATCTCCAATTGATATGTATGTGTATTTTCTAGCAGCTATTGCTATATTATTTACTGCTTATTTTGCGAAAAAATACACGAAACAATTATCTAAGTAAAACTATTTACTTTTAAAATAATAACCCAATGAAATATCATTGGGTTTTTTTATATTTGTACTATGAAAAATATTTGTTTATTCCTTACTGTTTTTATTTTCAACTCTCTCTCTTCACAGTTTTTTGTGAAAGTAGAAGTGTCTCCGGATTTTGCTTCAAGAGATGCTATTTTGTATACTTTAGATGGATCTAAAGATATAATCTCTTCCAAAGAAATACGAAAAGGAAATACATGGCTATTTAAAGTTTCAAAACCATACACAGGAATGTTGAAAATGTATTTTCCTGAAACCAATTATTCTTTTAATCTTATTTCTGAAAATAAAGATGTAAGCATTAAACTTCAAACTTCTTCAAAATCAGTGGAAGATGTTACCTATTTAGATCAATCTAATATATTAATGGATAAGGTTCAAGATTTGCAAAATAAAAATCAACTTATTTTCCCTGCTTTAGTTCAAATTAAAGAATATTATTCGCCAAATA
Source organism: uncultured Frigoriflavimonas sp. (assembly GCA_964292185.1). Taxonomy (GTDB): domain Bacteria; phylum Bacteroidota; class Bacteroidia; order Flavobacteriales; family Weeksellaceae; genus Frigoriflavimonas. Next base: position 12,421 of record CAXYUO010000032.1, on the reverse strand, counting down.
CTCCTTTTGGTGCAGCATTGACTCAGGAAATAGATAGATTAGGTAAAAAACTTGAAATTGATGCAACTAAAAATCCATTCATTTATTATTATAATACTAATTATAATAAATTTTTAGTAGAAAATTCTGCAGTCACAGCTCCATCACAATCTGAAATAGTAAGTTTCATTACTAAATCTAATGAAATGCTAGAAACATCTTCGCTTTTAAGACCGATATTAGTGAATTATCTCAATACTGCAAATAATTCTAATGCAGACCAAGCTGTAGATCTTCTACTTAATGAATTAATAGTCGAAACTCCAAGAGGACAAACTGTGTTATCTGAGTTTATAGATATTTTTGGAGTATATAACATGACTGCACTGAAAGATAAATATCTTACACAAGCGAAGAACTTAAAATGTACGATAAATAGTAGACTTGCAACTACTTTACAATCTAACAAAAATGTAGAAATTGGTGCTGTTTTTCCAAATAATACTTTTTCTTCATCAGTAAATAATTCTACTGTAAAATCTTTGCATGACGTAAAAGCTTCAAAGAAAATTATTATGTTTTGGTCTTCTGCTTGCTCACACTGTGAAAAAGATTTACCTATTATTTTAGAGAAATACAAACTTTTAAAATCTCAAAATATTGAAGTTATTGGTTTTTCTTTGGATACAGATAAAACAGCATATCAAAAAAAAGTTAACGCATTACCTTGGGTAAATGACACAGAATTAAAGGGTTGGAATAGTTCATATGGACAAACTTATAACGTAAGTGCAACGCCTACTTATTATGTCTTGGATAGTGCTAATAAAGTAATAGCTACACCAAATAGTATTTCTGATGTTTTTGCATTTTTAAGTGTAAAATAATTTGGTGGCATTTTAAATTTTATTTATATTTGCACCACTTTAAAGGCGAGGTAGCTCAGTCGGTTAGAGCACAGGATTCATAACCCTGAGGTCGGCGGTTCGATCCCGCTCCTCGCTACTAAAATTAAAATCGATACAAAATTATTTGTATCGATTTTTTTATTTTATACTCAATTTTTTCAGTGGCTTCAAAAATTAGTGAAATTATATTTTCAATTGTGTAATTTTTTTTAATCATTTGTATTTTAATCAAGCTTTTTTGTTTAATAATTCTTAATTATCATAAAGTTTCACAATATTTTCTAATATATTTGGCTGGTTGAAAAATATGGCGTACTTTTACGCAGTCCAATTGATACAACTAATTACTGTTGATAGGAAGACTATAAATTTTTTTTTCATCATTTGTGTTTTGAGAATCGTATCGTAAGATGCGATTCTTTTTTTTTACTTTATACGCTCGTATTTTATAAGTAATTCCGTGAAATAGGAATAACTAATACTTCCATCTTGTTGGTTAGATTTTAAAAATAAATTATTTGAAATAGCAAATATCTGATCTAATATACCTCGATGTTTTTCTTCAAAATATTTTTCTGCTTTTCTATCTTGTTTCATTTTTGTTGAATAATTTGTTAGTATATTTTCCACAAATTTTGGATCTTCAACTGCGATATATCTTAATAGACTTTTCAAAGCAAATAAATCTGTTGAATATTGTAATTCTTTATTTTCAGAATTTTGACCAATTAAAAACCCTATAAAATTTGCTTCTTGTTCCCTTGCAAAACCTAACTGGTGGCTGCTTTCATGAGCTAGTGTAAATGCTAAGTAAGAAGATGGTAAATGTTTATTATATTGTGCTTCTGAAGTAAATGGATTATAGTAACCAAATATTCCAGTGTAACTCATTAAACTACCGAAAATGCTATTTTTAAAATTTTCAATATTCGTAGTTTTTTTGTTTGAAAATTGAATTGGGATATTACTTTGACCATTCAATATAGATTTTTCTATGCTCTGTATATTTTGGATAGAAAATACTCCATTGTTGTTATCATGCAAATTTTCTCGTAAGTTTTTACATGAATTAAGATATTTTATACTTAATGCTTTAGCTTCATTTATCGTTATATCATCTTGTGGAAGACAATTTATTATAGGATTTTGGAAGTATAACATTCCCCAGAAAGTTTGGTATATTAAATAGAAAACATTAAAAAATATCAATAATTGTAATGAACTTTTTTTTCTTCTATTTTTATTAAATAAAGAAAATGTCAAATATATTATTATCAATATAATACCAATGTATAGAACATCACCAAATGAGAATGGTATTTTAGAAAAGATGATTTGATGGTATTTTTTTTTGAATTCGAATAATTTTTCAAAAATTAAAATTGCGAAATTCCATTTTGATAAAAAATAGAATAAAAAAAATTGGACAAGCAAAATGCCTATCCAAAATCTTTTCTTTGAGATTATATTTTTTAATTTAGTGATCACTAGAACTTTCTATTTCATCAACGTTAATCCCTTGTGATTTCAAAATATTTTTTGTTTTAAATGCAAAATAAGCCAAATACAAAAAGCAAATTACTGGTATCCAATAAGATATATTAATGCCGTGCATATCAGCTATTTTACCTTGTAATGCTGGGATAAATGCACCACCAAGAATCATCATTATCAAAAATGCTGAACCTTGAGAAGTATATTTTCCTAAACCTTGTGTTGCTAATGAGAATATACATGGCCACATTACCGAACAAAATAATCCACCACTAACAAATGAAAATACAGCAATACTACCAGAAGTAGACATACCTGTAATCATTGCTGAAGCACCTAGAAATCCAAATATATACAAAGTTTTTGCTGGTTTTTCTTGTCCTAAATAGAAACCAAATATTTGAAATAAAATTACTATTCCATAAGGTAAAATAGATGTTACATCACTTCCGCCAATCATATTTGGAAGCAATATTACCAAAAATGCTATATATGGTACAACTATAAATGCAACTTTTTTGGATGTAGAAGATAAATTAAATACAGAAATTGCTCCTGCCCATCTTCCAATCATTAAACTTCCCCAGTATAAAGAAATCAACATGGGTGTAAGTTCAGACCATTTTCCGGCAACTGTTTTTTCTTTAAGCATTTCTGTAAAAGTACTATATTCTACCATTGGATTGTCTTTAGAAAATAGAGTGAAATCCAAATGTTTCAAATATTCTCCCAAATTACTTTGTATTGCTACTTCTACACCTACATATGTGAAAATCCCCAACATTCCGAGAACCAATTGTGGGAATTGTAGCGCTCCCCAACCTTTTGAATCTTTTTTTGCAGCACTATTTGCGTATAATAATCCTATAACTAAAGCTGCGATACCAATTAGTAATAAATACAAACCAGCTTTGCTTGTATGATCTACATTTTCACCAGTGTTTTGATAAAAAATTAATGAAAGTACTATTATTAAAATCACAGTAATTATAGATAATAGCGTTGTAGATTTTACCTCATTTTCTATTGTAGAATCTGCTTTTGCTTCTGGTAATTTTTTAGAAAATTTGAAAAGTAAACCAGCAACTAAAAACGCAACGCCTACGAAAACGTACAACCATTGCACCGTAGAAAGTGATAATTTTTGAATTAAACTTTCATCTAATTTCGTAGTTCCTAATAGTGCTAATGCAAATATAATTGGTCCTATTGTAGTTCCGAAAGAATTAATCCCTCCAGCTAAGTTTAAACGATGAGATCCTGTAGTTTCGTCTCCTAAAGATATGGCAAAAGGTTGAGCAGCAGTTTGTTGTAAAGAAAATCCTAAAGCTATTATAAATAATGCCGCCAAAATAAAAGAAAAATTGCTACTTGCTAATGCTGGAAACATCACAAATGCTCCAACTACAGAAATCATAAGTCCATAAACGATTCCGTTTTTAAAACCCCATGCATTTAAAATATCCTTTTTGCCGATTACAGAAAATAAGAAGAGTAAAAACGCACCAATATAATATGCGAAATAAAAAGCACTGTCTATCAATTGGCTTTGAAATTGCGATAAATGAAATTTCGACTTACAAAAAGGTATAAAAACACCATTACTTGCAGCGATGAATCCCCAAAAGAAAAATACACCAATCAAGGTATATAAAGCAGGATAATTGGTCGGTTTCTTACTATTACTCATATTATAATTGTTAAATTTTTGTTAAAGCAAATATAATTAAATATTTCAAAGAAGATTATTTTCTAAGGTAAACTTTATTTCTTCAAAAGCTTTCGCCTTTAATTCTTTAGAAGTTTCGTTTGGTTCCAGAATATCATTGAAAAATACTTTCACTCTTCCAGGATATCCTTTGCTATTATTAAATGGAAACATTTCTTTTAATCCTACAAAAGTATATATCAAAATAGGTTTTTGATGTGTTGCAGCAAGTACAAATGCTCCATCTTTAAATTCGTCTAATATTATAGAAGTATCTTCGGAAACTCCACCCTCCGGAAATAGCACAATACTATCTCCTTCCTCCATTCTTTCTGCACATTTTGTATAAACTTGAGCTCTACTTTTTGGAGATTTTCTATCTACCAATACACAGATTCTTCTATAAATACTACCGAAAATAGGAATTTTTTCGATTTCTTTTTTCCCAACAAAACATAAAGGATGATTGGGCAATAAAATACAAGGCAACATCACATCAATTATTGAAGAATGATTTGAAATTAATACATATTGTAAATTTTTATCAATCTTTTTTTCTGTCAAATTTGTGAGAGAATATCGAAATCCTATTCCATAAAACACTGCGAAACACCATAATCTTACAAAAAAATAGGCGTATTTATAATGCTCTTTTCGGAATGATAAAATGTAAACTGGCAGAAAAAATAAAATGGTAAGCAAACTTCCTAAGATTACAAACCATGCTCGCCAAATATAAACAAGAATTTTTTTCATAAAATTTTATATAACCTGTTTTTTCTTTGTTTAATCATTAATTTTCAATAAAATAGTATTCTTCCGACTTCCGACATCAGTCTTTATACTTTTTATCATCCATTAAAAACAATCTTCTTCTTCAAACTAAAATTTAGAATAGAAACTACAACTATTGCTGCTATTTTACTCAAAATCTCAGAACTTAATGTAAAAAAAGGCAAATCAAGATGTATTTTGAAAATATATTTATAGAAAATCTGAAAAAACAATAAACTTAATAAAGTAGAAAAGAAAGAAAGTATCATGAAATATAGAAATTCTCGCTTTTTAGAATGTTTTCCACGTTCAAAAACAAACCAAATACTTAGAAAATAATTAGTAACAATACCACAAGTTGTAGAAAATAAATTACTCAAAGGGAAATTCACTCCATGAAAATTAGATTCTTTTGAAAATATTTGTGGTATAGAAACACTGAAGATTTTGAAACTTCCGATTTCTATTATAGCACTAATTCCTCCCGCTAAAACGAAAAAAATAATTTGCCTATGTTTCATTAATAATGACTTCATTCTAAAAAAATATGATTGCAAAGTTATTAATATATGTTAAACATCATTAAATATGTGTGAAAATTTTTGCTGTTAAGAAAAAAAAGAATAATTTTAAACAATATTAGATGTAATTTACCTGATAATTTATAATTCTTAATGTGTTATTATAAGAATTGTGTATTATTCTTGATGCTTTTTTCAAATATCCATTTTTTTTAAAACTAATTCAAAATTACTAAATGAAATCTCTCGTAACTGTTAAAAAATTCTCTTCTCGCAAAGAAAAAGTACAAAACTTAATGCATTCTAATTCAAAATTTAAAAGAATGTTTGAAGAATATGATAATATGTCTGAAGATTTATATAATCTAGAAAGTTCCGAAGGAATTTCTATTACAGATGATTTCATCAATTATATAAAAGTACAAACCAACTATTTGGAAGCAGAAATAGAAGATTTTTTGATGTCAAATCCTGATCAAACTCAAAAATAAAATCCTAAGGTTTTAAGTATATCTTTAAAGATTAATTACTATTTTAGCATTTCTTAAAAGCTAAAATATGATTGCTATTATTGATGGAGGTTCTACGAAATGTGATTGGGTTATTCTAGATCAAAATCATAAGGTTTATTTAAAAACCGAAACCATTGGGTTTAATCCAAATATTATTCAACCCGAACTTATTTCTACAGAATTAAAAAAGAATAAAGAATTACAATTGCTAGAAAATTCTTTAGAAAAAATTTTCTTTTATGGTTCTGGTTGCGGTGTTGCAGAAAACAGAGCAATAGTACAATTAGAATTACAAAAAATTTTTCCGAAAGCAGATATTTTGGTAAGTGAAGATCTTACTGCAGCTGCATATTCTGCTTATAATGGCAAACCTGCAATCGTTTGTATATTAGGAACTGGCTCCAATTCTTGCTATTTCGATGGACAAAAAATTAAAAGCGAACTCCCGTCTTTAGGTTTCCTAATTGGTGATGAAGGAAGTGGAAGTGCAATTGGAAAACACCTTTTGCGAAGATTTTTTATGAAAAAATTACCCAAAGATTTACATGAAGATTTTGTGAAAGTTTATCATCTTTCTATAGAAGATGCTATACAAAATATGTATCATAACCCTAGAGCAAATGCCTATTTAGCAGATTTTAATAAATTTGTGGTAGAAAGAAAGCAGCATCCTTATTTTCAAAATTTGGTTTTTGATGAAATGAAAAACTTTCTGGATTACCATGTTTTACCTTATGAAGAATCTGCAACTGCAGAAATCAATTTCATAGGATCTATTGCCTATTATTACGAAGATATTCTAAAAGCTGCAGCAGCAGAACTTAATCTAAATGTAGGATTCATAGTTCAGAAACCCATCGAAAGTTTAGTGAATTATCATAAAAAATATATTCTTTAGAGAATCAAGAATCAAGAATCAAGAACCAAGAACCAAGAATCGAAATTCATAATTATTATTTTTAATTTAAAAAATATAATTTCCGACAACCGACAACCGACAACAATCAACCAAATATAGAATTATGGCGAGGAAAACAAAAAGAGACGAAATTCAATTCAATAAAGCTGCATTAGATTATCACAGTGCATCACCAAAAGGTAAAATAGAAGTAATTCCTTCTAAACCGCACTCTTCCCAAAGAGATCTTTCTCTAGCATATTCTCCTGGAGTTGCAATACCTTGTTTAGAAATAGAAAAGGACAAAAGCAAAGCCTATGAATATACAGGAAAAGGCAATTTAGTAGCAGTAATTTCCAATGGAACTGCTGTTCTTGGTTTAGGAGATATTGGTGCAGAAGCATCAAAACCTGTGATGGAAGGTAAAGGTTTATTGTTCAAAATTTTTGCAGACATCAATGTTTTTGATATAGAAATTGATGAAAAAGATCCTGATAAATTTATTGAGATTGTAAAAGGTATTGCTCCAACATTTGGAGGTATCAATCTTGAAGATATCAAAGCTCCAGAAGCATTTTATATTGAAAAAAGATTGAAAGAAGAACTGAAAATTCCTTTGATGCACGATGATCAACATGGAACTGCAATTATTTCTGCAGCTGCATTAATCAATGCATTAGAAGTTTCTGAAAAGAAAATAGAAAAAGTAAAAGTAGTAGTGAATGGAGCAGGAGCTGCAGCTATTGCTTGTACCAATTTATATATTGCATTAGGTTTAGAAAGAAAAAATATTCTAATGTGTGATAGCAAAGGTGTTATCAATAAACACAGAACCAATCTTACTCCAGAAAAATTAGATTTCGTTGCAGATACAGATTTAGAAACTTTGGCTGATGCATTGAAAAACGCAGATGTATTCATAGGTCTTTCTAAAGGAGATGTGATGTCCGCAGAAATGCTTTTATCAATGGCGAAAAATCCTATCGTTTTTGGTTTGGCAAATCCAGATCCTGAAATTGATTATGATTTGGCAATTTCTACAAGAAAAGATGTGATGATGGCAACTGGAAGAAGCGATTTTCCAAATCAAGTAAATAATGTTCTTGGGTTTCCTTATATTTTTCGTGGAGCTTTAGATGTACAAGCAACCGGAATTAATGAAGAAATGAAACTCGCAGCCGTTCACGCAATTGCAGATTTGGCAAAAGAACCAGTTCCAGAAGCTGTAATGCTTGCTTATAATATCAAAAATTTACAATTCGGAAGTCAATATTTTATCCCAAAACCTTTTGATAATCGTTTAATCACCAAAGTTTCAATTGCAGTTGCAAAAGCTGCAATGGAAAGTGGAATTGCCAAAAAACCAATTGATGATTTTGAGGAATACGAAAATCAGCTTTTGGATAGAATGGGAAGAGATGAAAAACTCATCCGAATGATGCAAAATCGTGCGCGTTCTAATCCGAAAAGAGTTGCATTCGGTAATGCCGAAGAATATAATGTATTGAAAGCTGCACAAATTGTATATGAAGAAGGAATTGCAGAACCAATATTATTAGGAGGTAAAAAATTCATAAAAGAACAAATGGAACTCTATGGAATGGATATGGATGTGAAAATTGTAGATCCAACAGACGAAGATCAAGCAGAAAAACGAAAAATATACCGAGAAGATCTTTGGAAAGCACGCCAAAGAAAAGGAATGAATGAATATAAAGCCAAAAGATTTGTTCGTCAAAGAGATTATTTTGGTCCAATGATGTTGAAAAATGGCGACACAGATGCACTGATTGTTGGTTTTTCTAAAAGCTATTCTTCCGTTTTGAGACCTATTTTAGAAGTGATAGAAAAAGAAAAAGGCGTTGATAAAATTGCATCTATGATGATGATTCTTACTGAAAAACGACCATTGTTTTTTGCAGATACTTCCATAAATATCAATCCTACAGCAGAAGATTTGGTGAATATTGCAAAAATGGCAGAACATACCGTAAAATCTTTCGCCATTAATCCAAGAATTGCAATGCTTTCTCATGAAAATTTCTCTGGAAATTCTGATACCTCAAAAAAAGTTGTAAAAGCTGTGAAAATTCTTCATGAAAAATTTCCTAAAATGATTGTTGATGGAGAAATTCAACCAGATTTTGCTTTGAATGCAGATCACCTTAGCGAATATCCTTTTTCGAAATTGGGAATACAACCAGCCAATACTTTTATTTTCCCCAATTTAGAAAGTGCAAATCTATCATACAAAATTATAAGAGGCATGAATGCAGCACAAGTTGTAGGTCCAATTTTAATGGGTTTGAAACAGCCTGTTCACGTTCTACAAATGCGAGCAAGCGTAGATGAAATCGTCAATTTGGCAACTATTGCAGTTTTGGATGCACAAAGAAGGGATGAAAAGTAAGTTTTTTTTAAATATTTTGTAGAATAGAATTTTTAAATGGAAAAAGATGTTGAAAAAATATTGTTTGCAGATCTTGCTCAGATTATAGAGCAAGGTAAAAAGCAGGTAGTTGCATAAGTAAATAGTGTACTTACACTTACGTATTGACATGTTGGCAAAAAAATCAATGAGCATATTCTTAATAATGAAAGAGCAGAATATGGGAAAGAAACTATTGCAAATGTTTCTGCAAAATTAGAGAAGCAGTTTGGCAATTCTTATACTTTAAGAAATGTTAGGCGAATGTTTCAATTTGCTGAGATTTTCCCTGATTTTGGAATTGTGTTACCATTGGTGTCACAATTGAGTTGGTCTCATTTTTTGCAACTGTTACCATTAAAAACAGAAAATGCAAGAATGTTTTATGCTCAAAAAGCAATTGAAGCGAGGTGGAGTAAAAGAATGCTTCTATTTCAAATAGAACGAAAGGCTTACGAACGCAATGAAATAGCCAATATTCAAGCTCATACAGAATTGCAAGAAATTCAAAATACTTTCAAAGATCCTTACTTTCTTGATTTTTTAGGATTAAAAGATGGTTATTTAGAAAATGATTTAGAAGGTGCAATCATCAAAGAATTAGAAAATTTTATTTTAGAATTAGGGGTTGGTTTTTCATTTATTGAAAGGCAAAAACGTATAATTCTTGATGGAAAAGATTTTTATATTGACCTTTTGTTTTATCATAGAAAATTGAAAAGATTAGTTGTGATTGAATTAAAATTGGGAGATTTCAAACCCAGTTTTAAAGGACAAATGGAACTCTATCTAAAATGGCTCAATAAAAACGAGAAACAAGAAGGTGAAAACAATCCGATTGGTTTAATTCTTTGTGCAGGAAAAAGTACAGAACAAATAGAATTATTAGAAATGCACAAAGACGGAATAATGGTTGCAGAATATTGGACAGATCTACCTCCAAAAAAAGAACTCGAAGAAAAACTACATTCTTTAATGCTTGAAGTAAGAGCAAGAATAGAAAACAATAAACTGCTAGATTAAAATCCAGAAAATCAGTAATAATTATAGTTTTTGAAGGAATGATATAATTATTAATTTCTTTACATTTGTGCAAACTTCTTTTATGATTTATTCTTTACAAGGAAAAGTGCAAGAACTCACTCCAACTTTCGCCGTTATAGATGTGCAAGGAGTAGGATATTACGTAGGAATAAGCTTGCAAACTTCAGAAAAACTGCTCCTTAATCAGCCAACTTTTCTTTATATTCAACAAATAATAAGAGAAGATGCCAATTTGCTCTTTGCTTTTCACACAAAAGATGAAAAAGAAATGTTCAATTTGCTCATCAGTGTAAATGGAGTAGGAGCAGTTTCAGCATTGATATTGCTTTCTTCCATCAGTCTTCAAGAAATAGCAACCGCCATTAATTCTAGTAATAGTGGACTATTGCAGAAAGTAAAAGGAGTAGGTGCAAAAACAGCAGAAAGAATTATTGTAGATTTACGAGATAAAGTAGCGAAGTTTTCTACTTCAGAAGAAAATATTTCTACTTTAATTAATAATAAAGTGAAAGAAGAATCGTTATCTGCATTAGAGGTTTTGGGTATTTCAAAAAGAATGAGCGAGAAAATAGCCGACAGAATTTTGAAACAAAATCCAGAGATTTCCATAGAAGATTTGGTGAAACAAATTTTAAAAAACATGTAATTTTGATTAGAATTAAAAATATAACATATAATTTACTTCCGCTTTTATTGCTTTTTTGCAGTTGCTCACTTGCATTTGCACAAGTAATACCTAAAGAAACTACAAGCGTAAAGGAAGAATACAAATTACCAGATCCTACCTATTACGAAGGTTTTTACGATATAAAAATCGGAATGTATTACGTTTATCCAAAAGTTGGAGAATTGGTAGTAGGAACTCCACTTGTGATGACGCCAGAAGAATATCAAAAATTCATGATGGCTCAAGCTGCAAAAGCTTATTACAAAGATAAATCTGATGCATACAGCTCACTTTTCAGAAAAGATAAATCCGAAGCAGAAAGAAGAGGTTTAATACAAACTTTAAACATCAGAAATAAAATTTTTGAATCCATCTTTGGTGGAAACACTATAGAAATAATTCCCAATGGTTTTGCTTCTTTTGATGTTGGTGGTTTATATCAAAAAATAGACAATCCTTTAATTTTACCACAAAATAGAACCAGTTTCGCTTTCAATATAGAACAGAGAATACAGCTTGGTTTAACCGGAAAAGTAGGAGAAAATCTTACATTAAAAGCTAATTATGACACGCAATCTGGTTTTGCTTTTGAAAACAAAATGAACCTTGTCTATCAGCAAAAAGGTTCTTGGAAAGATCTTCAACAAAAAGGCTTGAATGATCCTAAAACTGGAGGCGAAGATAAAATTATAAAAAGAGTAGAATTTGGTAATATCAATATGCCACTTTCTACCAGCTTAATCCGTGGTTCTGAATCTTTATTTGGGCTAAAAACAGAATTTCAATTAGGAAAAACCTACGGAACTGCCGTTTTTTCTCAACAGCAAGGTGAAGCCAGAAATATTGTAGTTCAAGGTGGTGGTGTATTAAGCACTTTCAAAGTAAATGCGATAGATTATGAAGATAATCAACATTATTTTATTGGGCATTATTTTCGAGATAATTATGATGCAGCTTTAATAAATTACCCACAATTAAATTCAAAAATAAATATTTCTAGAATAGAAGTTTGGGTTCTAGATCAAGGAAACGGAAACCTTGCCTACCAAAAAAGCATCGTTGGTGTAAGAGATTTAGGAGAAGGAGTTTCTGGACTCCCAGATAATTCTCAAAACGGTTTATACACTTCTGTTTCTGCACTTGGAGCGCCACTTAGAGATGCAAATACGGCATACAATGCTATCAATGGTCAATCTTTTCCGAATGCAAATGGTGTTGCAGAAACCTATCTAGATGGAGAACAATATATTTTTAATAGAAAAGCAAGAAGATTAACGTCTACAGAATTTTCTTTTCAACCGCAATTAGGATACATTTCCCTTAATTCTAGATTAAATGATAATCAATTATTAGCAGTTTCTTTTTCTTATACCGTGAATGGTTCTAATAAAGTATATAAAGTTGGAGAATTTTCTGAAGAAAGCCCAGTTTTAATTACCAAAGTGTTAAAACCAAACACAAACGTAAAAACCACTTCTCCAATGTGGG
>CAXYUO010000031.1:0-16389 GCA_964292185.1 uncultured Frigoriflavimonas sp. | reverse complement strand
AACAGCTTGAAGAATTTCGATTATTATTCAGAGAATGGGTTGCTACTTTTAATCCGAAACACTTTATAGTAGATGATTGGGGACTTTTTAATCCACCAGGGATTTCTCAGGATTATGAACAAAGAGATGATGAATTAAATTTCTTGGATGAGGATGATGATTTTTAATAAAAAAATAATCTTTACAACTTCTACAAAAGATGGGGATTTTCTTCTCTAAATTTAGAATTTACAAGTAAACTTGCGGGTTTACGCAATAAGGAATTTCCTCTCCTTTTGAAAAAGCGATGATATTTGCGGCAACTATTTTTGCCATTCCATCACGAGATTCTAAAGTTGCAGAACCAATATGTGGCAAAACGCACACATTTGGAAGTTGCAAAATCTCATTGTTCATATCAATCGGTTCTGGATTGGTAACATCTAAACCTGCACCAAAAATTCTATCATTTTTCAGGAATTCTAATAAATCAACTTGATTGTGGAAACTTCCTCTTGCAGTATTGATAAAAATAGAATTCGGCTTCATTTTTTCAAAAACGGAGGCGTTAAAAATTTCGTTTTGTTCGGTAGAAAAATTAGCGTGAATGCTTATTACATCAGAGTTTTTTGCTAAATCTTCAAAAGAAACATATTTTGCATCTAACTTCGTTTCTGCTTCTTCATTTTTACTTCTGTTGTGATATATAATGTTCATATTGAATGCTTTTTTACACTTTTCAGCCATTTCAAAACCTATTCTACCTAAACCATAAACACCCAAAGTTTTTCCATATAATTCTTGTCCGAGTTGTTCCAAAGCATCAAAATCTTTCCAATTTCCAGATTTTACCTTATTAATATTATAACTTGCTCTTCTAGAAACCATTTGCATCAATAGAAAAGCAACATCAGAAGTCGCTCTACTCAAAACATGAGGCGTATTTCCTACAGGAATTTTTCTTGCATTGGCAATTTCCATATCGATATTGTCGTAACCTGCAGCAAATTGAATTATAGCTTTCACATTTGGACAGTTTTCAAAGAAAACTTTATCTAATTTTTTTCTACCAACATTAAGCAAAACATCTGCTTTTTTACAATTTTCTAACCATTGTTCGTAGGTTTGTTCTTTTTTTTCGGGTAAAAAATATTTTATATTTTCTTGGGATAAAAGTTCCAAAGTAATTTCTGGAATTCTACTGTTGATAAATACTTTCATGGATTAAAATTAAAAAAGTTTTAGATTTATTTATTGGTGTTTCCTAACATTGGAACAAATTTATAAGCGCCAAATTCCTCTTTTTCAAATTCTTTTTCAGAAATTTTTGTAAATCGATAAAGTACTTGTTCATTTGTTTCACCTAATGGAATTACCATTTTTCCTCCTATTTTTAATTGATGAAGCAATTCTGTGGGCAAAATTTCTGCACCACATGTTACAATTATTTTATCAAAAGGTGCAAAAGTAGGCAAACCAGCAAATCCATCACCAAAACTTTGAAATTTAGGAATTAAATGAAGTTCTTTTAATTTGTTTTTAGAAAAATCAAAAAGGTCTTTTTGCCTTTCTATAGTATAAACCAAGGTATTCATTGCAATAAGTACTGCGGTTTGATAACCACAACCTGTTCCTATTTCCAGAATTTTTTCACCAACTTTTACTCCCAAAAGTTCGGTTTGTTCTGCAACTGTAGAAGGATGAGAAATAGTTTGATGAGCTGCAATTGGAAAAGCACGATCTTCATAAGCAAAATTCTCAAAAATACTTTCAAGAAATAAATGACGTGGAATTTCGTTTATAGCATTTAATACTTTTTCATCTGTAATTCCTATTTTTTCACGAAGATATTCTACTAAAATTTTCCTCTTGCCTTTATGTAAAAAAGTATCTCGCATTTTATATTTTTTTCTACATCCCAAATATATTAATTAATAATATTCTTTTAAAAATTAAAATATTACTAAAAACATATTAAATTAATGTATTTTTTAAAACATTCTCATTAACTTTGCCAAAAATATATAAAAATCTAAATAAACTATAAATAATGACGAAACTGAATGATAAGAAAATCAAAGCATATATAAAAAGCACTGGAACATATGTTCCACCAAAAATACTAAAAAATGATTTTTTTGAAGCAGTAGGTTCATCAGATGAATGGATTTTCAAAAATTTAGGTATAAAAGAAAGAAGAATTGCAGAAGGAGAAATTACAAGTGATTTGGCTACAAAAGCAGGTTTAAACGCTTTAGAAGGTTCCGATATTTCTCCTGAAGATATAGATTTAATAATAGTTGCAACTTCTACTCCAGATAGACAAGCTCCTTCTACAGCTTGTTTCGTACAAGAAAAAATGGGTGCATATCAAGCTGTGGCATTTGATATTTCTGCCGTTTGTTCTGGCGGATTGTACGGAATTGCAATTGGTTGCCAATTTATAGAAACAGGTTTGTATAAAAATGTTTTGGTAATTGGCGCAGATGTTTTTTCATCAATTACAGATTGGACGCGCAAAGATTCTGTATTTTTTGGTGATGGAGCAGGAGCAATTTTACTTTCTAGTACTACAGAGGATAAAGGTTTTTTCGATTTTAAATTACATGCAGACGGAAGAGGAAAATTTCACTTTAATATTCCAGCTGGTGGTTGCGAATTACCTGCATCTGAAGAAACCTTGAAAAATAAACAACATTTTTTCCAGATGAATGGAAAAGAAGTCTATGGAACCGCTACAAGAGTTTTACCAGAAGCAATTATAGAAATTCTGGAAGATAATCAAATGTCTTCTGAAGATGTAAATTATGTAATTCCGCATCAACCAAGTATTAGAATTTTGCAAGAAACAGCCAGAAAAACCAATATCCCTTTTGAAAAAGTGATGACCAATATGGATCGTTACGCAAATACTTCTGGTGGAACAATTCCTATTATTTTAGATGAAACTTTTAAAACAAAAGAAATAAAAACAGGCGATATTCTATTATTCGCAGCTGTAGGTTCTGGTTGGACATGGGGAACTGCGCTATATAAAGCATAAAACTTAATCGAATAACAAATTTACTTTTTCAATTTTACTTTTTACTTTTTACTTAAAAAAATATGCTCAAAAATCAAACTTTTTTAATCACAGGAATTGCCGACGAAAATTCTTTAGCAATGAAAACGGCAGAAAAAATCCTGCAAAATAATGGAAACGTAGTTTGTACCGGACTTGGCGTAACTCCTTTCCACACAAATTTATCCGAAAAAGCCAGTGATTTTTTAAACAAAAATTATGACGATTTTAAATTGGCTTGCGATAAAGTTTTAGGGAAAGAAGTTTATACAGCTCCTTTAGATGTTACTTTACCAGAAAGCTTGAAATTTTTAGCTAATGATTTAAAAGAAAAAAACATAGCATTAAATGGTTTTTTGCATGCAATAGCAATGGATAAAACCATTAGAAACAAATCTGTGAAACCAATGCTAGAAGTTACAGCAGAAGAATTTAACGATACCATGAATGTTTCTGCCTATTCTTTAATTTCGCTCAGTCATGCTTTACTTTCAAATGGAGTTTTGCAAAATGGTGCATCAATCGTTTCTCTAAGCTATATTGCCGCAGAAAAAGTTTCATTTTTTCCTTATATCAATATGAGTATTGCAAAAGCAGCTTTGGAAAGATTAACCATAGAAATGGCTTATGAATTGGGAAACAAATACGGAATTAGAGCCAATGCAATCAGATTTTCGCCATATATGGGAAGCAAAGCCGGAAATGCAACTTTGAAAGATGAAGATGTAGAAAGAGCACACAGAATCAGTCCGTTAGGAAATGCTTTGCCAGAAGATTTGGCACATGAAATTGTGCATTTATTCCGTCCGGAAACCAGAATTACCGGAGAAATTCGTCATGTAGATGGTGGTTTTCATATTATGGGATAAAATTTCTTTATCGGAATTAAATTTTTAATTAAGTTTCTAATTTTCAATAATTAGGAATTTTTTTATTTATTTTTTTTTAAACTTCAAACATTCTGCTCTAATTTCTTTTATACAAAATTCTTAATACGTAAATTTACGAATTAAGAAAAACTCAATATATGCTAAAAGCTGGTTTAGTTGGCGCAGGTCATCTCGGAAAAATTCATTTAAAATTACTTCAACAATCTGAAAAATACGAATTAGTCGGTTTTCATGATGCAGATTCAGAAAATGGGAAAAAATTAGAAGCAGAATTTGGCTACAAATATTTTGAAAGTTTTGAGGAACTTTTAAATGAAATAGAAATGCTTGATATTGTTACTCCTACTCTATTTCACTACGATTATGCGATGAAAGCTATTGAAAAAAGAATTCATTTTTTCATTGAAAAACCGATTACGCAAACTCTAAAACAAGCAGAAGAAATTCTTTACAAATGCCGTGAATATGGTATAAAAGCGCAAGTTGGACATGTAGAAAGATACAATCCGGCTTTTATTGGTTCCAAAGATTTCATCAAAAACCCGATGTTTATTGAGATTCATCGATTGGCAGAATTTAATCCAAGAGGAACAGATGTTTCTGTGGTTTTAGATTTGATGATTCACGATTTGGATATTTTGCTTTCTATTGTAAAATCTAAAGTGAAAAATATTCATGCAAGTGGCGTTTCTGTGGTTTCTAAATCTCCTGATATTTGCAATGCGAGAATTGAATTTGAAAATGGATGTGTTGCGAATTTGACGACTTCCAGAATTTCTATGAAAGCGATGAGAAAATCTCGATTTTTTCAACAAGATGCTTATATTTCTGTCGATTTTTTAGAGAAAAAAGCCGAAGTTATTCGAATGAAAGATGCTCCAGAAATTCCAAGTGATTTTGATATGATCATCACAAATGCAGAAGGCGAGAAAAATCAAATACTATTTGAATATCCTAATATTCAACCGAATAATGCAATTTTGGATGAATTGGAAAGTTTTGCAGATGCAATTACTGAAAATAAAGATGTAGAAGTTTCTTTGGAAGACGGAACGGAAGCTTTGAAAGTGGCTTTGGAAATTGTGAGGTTGATTTCTTAATTGGGCGAATTTTCACGAATTAATCGAATTTCACGAATGAAAAAAATAATACTATTTCTTTGCTTAATGATTTCACTTTTAAGTCTTGCTCAAATGCAAAATCTTAAAAAAGAAGTAAAAAATGGAGAAACCGTCGCATTTGTTGGTCCAAGTGGATCAGGAAAAAGTACTTTGGTGAAATTATTAGTCGGATTGTATCGTCCGATTGAAGGTTCTATTTTCTACAATTCCATCAACGGAAATGAATTTGATTTTGATGAATTGCGCAATCAAATTGGTTTTGTAACACAAGACACGCAATTATTTGCGGGAACGATAAAGGAAAACCTCCTCTTCGTAAATCCTGATGCAACCGACGAAGATTTGCAATTGGCTTTAAAAAAATCGAGTGCAACCACATTAATAGAACGAGCTGAAAACGGCATAAATACGGTAATTGGCGAAGGAGGATTAAAATTAAGCGGCGGCGAAAAACAAAGAATTGCCATTGCAAGAGCATTGCTTAGAAAACCACATTTGCTTATTTTTGATGAAGCTACTTCTGCTTTAGACAGCATTACGGAAGAAGAAATAACTTCTACCATCCGAGAAATTTCTGAAGAAAAAGAACAAATTACAGTTCTCATTGCACACCGATTAAGCACAATTATGCACGCTGATAGAATTTACGTTTTAGAAAGTGGACAAGTAATAGAAATGGGTTCTCACGAAAATTTGTTGGAAGAAAAAGGATTGTATTATGCGATGTGGAGACAGCAGATTGGGGAAAGGAAGATGGAGGGAAAAAGAGTGTGAGATTATTTAATAATTGTTAAATTAGATTTATCTAATTTATTAAAAAAAAACTAAAAGCTTATGAGGGAAAAGGCAAAAATGACTACTGAAATTTGGACTAATTTAGAATATAATTTAGCTAATATTATTATTGAAAAAGCTTTATCGAACGATAATTTTACTACAAGAGAGCCATTAGGAAAAATAATCTATCATTACGCAACTTTGCAAAATTTTCTTGCAATTATACAAACACAATCACTTTTTTGTACGAACTTAAATTATTTAAATGATAAAAAAGAATATAATTTTGGTGTAGAACAAGTTTTAAGAGTAATAGATAAACTAAAATCTGAAAATTTCGCAAATAGTATTTTAGAAAATTTTGATGATGATGTTGATAAATTTATAAAGTTTTTTGTGTTGAACTTGTAAATTCTCAATTTCATCATTCAAAAAAAATTGTAATTCTAATTTCTCCTTTACATTATAATTTGTAAAACTTTCAATTGAATTTGATGTACTAATTATGTTTTTTTCGATATTCTCAAATGCCGCCTTATGTTCATCATTTGATGCTTTTAATGTTATAATTGTTTCTTCCGTTATTAGTTTATCTTTCTTGAGGGTTTTTAATTCTTTACTACTGCCAAATAATGTATGATGCCATTTTTGAATTTTTGAAATTTTAACAATAATTTTATCTAATTTGCTAGTAGTATAAATAATATTATTTCTAATTAAATTTAACTTTTAATTAAAAGTTGAATCATAAACAAAACCTAAATAATATAATCATGAAAAATCTACATTATTCTTTATTGGCAATAATTATTATTTTTTTCTCTTCATGTAGAGGAACAGATGAAGGACAAGCAATTCCAATTGAAGAAAGTCTTTTTGCAGAATTAAATTTACCTGCAACCTATTATAACTATGCAAATATAGCTTTGCCTAGCTTTTATACAACAAATGGATTTCCTGCTGCATATCAATTTCAAGCTGTTACAGCTTATGATAATACACCAAGTAACAACCAAATTACAGATGCAGGTGCAACATTAGGTAGAGTTCTTTTTTATGATAAAAAATTAAGTGCAAATGGTACTGTTTCTTGTGCCTCTTGCCATCAATCTGCTCACGGATTTTCTGACCCAAATGTATTAAGCGATGGTTTTAATGGCGGGAAAACACGAAGACATTCTATGGGAATTGTAAATGCAAGATTTTATGCAGGTGGAAAATTCTTTTGGGATGAAAGAGCTTCTACATTAGAAGCACAAGTATTAATGCCTTTTCAAGATCCTGTAGAAATGGGATTGTCGCTTAATCAATTAGTTCAAATTGCAAGTTCACAAAAATATTATCCTACACTTTTTAAAAATGCATTTGGCGATAATACCATAACAAGTGATAGAATTTCAAAAGCATTAGCCCAATTTATAAGAAGTATGGTAAGTACTACTTCTAAATATGATATAGCAAGAAGTGCTGTAAGTTCTGCTACAGCAAATTTTCCGGGGTTTACAAGTCAAGAAAATCAAGGGAAAAATCTATTCTATTTGCCAAGAACCCTATCAAATGGAGTTTCTGGGAACTGTGTAGGTTGTCATCAAACAGAAGCTTTTATTGGTCCACTTCCAAGTAATCCGGGTCAACTTACAACTTTTGCAACTACCAATGGTTTAGATGCTATTTCTACATCAGATTTTGGTGTTAGAGAATCTACAGGAAATACCAACGATACAGGAAAATTTAAATTCCCTTCATTAAAAAACATTGCGGTACGAGCACCTTATATGCACGATGGTAGATTTGCAACGTTAGAAGCAGTGATAGATCATTATAGCAGTGGAGTTAAAAACCATTCTAGCCTTATTTCTCCATTGATAAGTACTAGTGGACAAGTTGGACAGTTTAATTTTACAGCAACAGAAAAAGCCGCACTTGTTGCTTTTTTAAATACTCTTACAGATAATACAATGCTTACAGATCCTAAATACAGCAATCCTTTTAAATAAAACAAGATGAATTATAAATATTTTTTGCTATTAATTGGTTTTGGATTACTTTTTAGTTGTAGTAAAGACGAAGATTTTGATGTAACCACACCAAACCCTACAACAAGTACTTCTCCAAACATTTTATTTATTATTGCCGATGATCTTGGAAAAGACGCAATTAAAGGATTTTCTGAAGGAAGCATAAAGCCAAATACGCCAAACATTGATGCAATCAGAAATGCTGGCTTAACTTTTTCTAATTTTTGGGTTTATCCTACTTGTTCGCCAACAAGAGCGTCTATTCTTACTGGAAAATACGGTTATAGAACAAATGTAAAATGGGCAGGAGATGTTCTAAGCTCATCAGAAACCAGTTTGCAGAAATACATAAGCAACCAAACCAACAACAAATATGCAACTGCAATAGTTGGTAAATGGCATTTATCTGGCAATGATGCTACTTTCAACCCAGAAGTTTTTGGTATAGATTATTATGCTGGTCTTATTCGAGGTGAAGCTCAAAGTTATTTCAACTGGATGCTTACAGAAGATGGAGTAAGCACTTTAAACACAGAATATACTACTACTAAATTTACAGACTTAGCCATCAATTGGAAAAACACACAAAGCAAACCTTGGTTTTTATGGTTAGCTTATAATGCTCCACATACGCCTTTTCATGTTCCACCAAGCACTATGCATTCTCAAGGAAATCTACCAACTTATGTAACAGGAATGAATGCAACACCTTATTATATGGCTGCAATAGAAGCCATGGATTATCAAATTGGTAGATTTATAAATTCTATGTCTGCATCAGAAAAAGCAAACACTATAATTATTTTTATAGGAGATAATGGAACTCCAAATGAAGTGGCACAATCTCCATATTTAAGCACAACCGTAAAAGGTACATTATACCAAGGTGGAATAAATGTTCCAATGTTTATTTCTGGTAATGGAGTTTCTAGAACAGGGATTGATAATAATTTAATAACAAGTTCAGATTTATTTTCTACAATTGCACAAATAGCAGGAGTTTCTACCAGCCAAATTTACGATAGCAAAAGTTTCAAATCCTTATTTACTCAAAGTTCAATCATAAGAAATTATCAATATGCTGAAAAAAATGATGGAACAGTAAATAATTGGACAATAAGCAACGGGAGTTACAAACTAATAGAATATGCAACAGGGAATAAGGAACTTTATTACTTGATTAATGACCCTTATGAGCAAAATAACTTGATGAATGGCACATTATCTAGCACACAAACAACTGCAAAAACAGCATTAGAAGCTGAACTTTTGAATATAAGAAATTAAACGAGCCTATCTTTAAAATAAAAAAAAATTGAGAATATATAGCACTAAAATTTATACAACAAATGGCTAATATAACTTTTGTGTTATTTTGTGAGTAATTATTGTAAACCAAAAAGTATACAACAAACGAAAATCTGTATAAGTATAGTAAAGACTTTTTAAAAACAGAGTGATGATCAAGAAAAATGTTCAAAAACTTAAAAGTA
Source organism: uncultured Frigoriflavimonas sp. (assembly GCA_964292185.1). Lineage (GTDB taxonomy): Bacteria > Bacteroidota > Bacteroidia > Flavobacteriales > Weeksellaceae > Frigoriflavimonas. The sequence continues at coordinate 7,050 of CAXYUO010000031.1, read as the reverse complement.
CTTCGTTATATTTCTAAAAAAAATTCAAATAAATTTAATCGTATCCAAACAAAAAACGCCAGAAATATGGTTCTAAATTACAATTCTAATCTTTTTTCCGAACCGTTCTCTGCTCAATTCTTTTCTCAAATTTCTCGCCTTGAAAAATTCTTTGCACCATAATATCTATATTGTGGATTTCATCAATTTACCTAATTTGTATAAACATAAAATTCATTTGTTTCCTAATTGGGAAATTAATATCTTTGAAAAACATTTTAAATGAAGCCAAAATTTGAAATAGAATTACTTCCAGAAGCTGTTGAGTTTTTAGAAAAACTCGATGAAAAAACCAGTGATAAATTTTTTTATAATATCAAAAAAGCACAATTGCAAAATGATAATGAACTGTTCAAGAAATTGAATGATTTTATTTGGGAGTTTCGTACTTTGTATAATAGTAAAGCATATCGGTTATTTGCATTCTGGGAAAAAATTGATGGCAAAGAGACTTTAATTGTTGCAACTCACGGAATTTTGAAAAAGTCGCAGAAAACGCCTCCAAAAGAAATTAAAAAAGCTGAAGAAATTAGAAGGCAGTATTTTGAAAATAAATTAAAAAAGTAATAATGAGCAAAGATAAATTTAAAACAGTTTCACTCGAAACCATGATTGACAAACACATCGGAAAAATCGGAACTCCGAAAAGAGACGCTTTTGAAAATGAGTTGAGAATAGATTTATTGGGTGAAGCCATTAAACAAGCAAGACAAGAACGTAATTTGACGCAAGAACAATTGGGTGAACTTGTGGGTGTGCAAAAAGCTCAAATTTCTAAAATTGAAAATAGCTTAAAAAACGCAAGATTTGAAACTATTTTGAAAGTTTTTGATGCTTTAGGTGCAAAAGTAAATTTTAATGTAGAACTCAATGATAAAAAATTGGCAATTTAACAGAAGAATATTTTACCTAAACCCTTCTAAACAGAAAAAACATTTCCCTCACGAGAAATGTTTTTTTTATCAATATTTAAACCTAAAATTCTAATCTTTTTTCCTAACCGTTCTCTGCTCAAATTTTTCTAATTCAAGTAATAAAACATTAAAAATCAATAACTTAATTCTTTATTTTCAATTAATGAATAAAGAAATTCTGGAGAAAAATCTGCGCCATTCTCCCATTCAATTGTCCATGAATTGAGTTGAAAATTTTTGAATATTTCAATGTTTTTTAATTCCGAAAATATTCCTTTTCCTACATATTTTTCTAAATCTATTTGCACTACTTCATCTGTATTAAATTCAAACTCAATAGTGTAATTTGTAATATATTTTGCGTTAGTTATCCAAATTAAATCCATTTTATTTTATTTTAAAGGTTCAATTTTATTAGGAATCTTACCATTTTGCGCTAATTCCCAATTTTCATTTAGTTCATCTTTATGTATTTCCATCCATTCAAAAACAAGTTTTAATGCTCTTGCAGGCATATTTCCTTGTACGGTTACCTCATCAATTGTAACAACTGCTTTATAATCTCCATAAGAAATATGAAAATGTGGAGGATTATGATCCATGAAAAACATCTGAATAATAATTCCGTAAAATCTGCTAATTTCTGGCATTATCAATTAATTTAAGCTAAAATACAAATTAATTATAACTTTTTCCGAACCGTTCTCTGCTCAATTCTCTTCTCAAACTTCTCGCCTTGAAAAATTCTTTGCACCATAATTCCCGGAATATGGATTTGGTTGGGATCTAATTCTCCCGGTTCTACCAATTCTTCAACTTCGGCGATGGTTATTTTTCCTGCTCCTGCCATCGGAAAATTGAAATTACGGGCAGATCCTTTGAAAATTAAATTCCCGGCATGATCGCCTTTCCAGGCTTTTACGATAGAAAATTCTGCATCAAAAGCATATTCTAAAAGATGCATTTTTCCGTTGAATTCTTTGGTTTCCTTGCCTTCTGCAACTTCAGTTCCGTAACCTGCAGGCGTATAAAAAGCGGGAATTCCTGCTTGTGCAGCTCTGCTTCTTTCTGCCAAAGTTCCTTGTGGAATAAGATCTACCTCCAATTCGCCAGAAAGCATTTGTCTTTCAAATTCTGCATTTTCTCCTACATAAGAAGAAATCATTTTCTTTATTTGTCGTTTTTGCAGCAATAATCCTAAACCGAAATCATCAACTCCAGCATTATTAGAAATGCAAGTAAGATTGGTCACATTGCTTTCTACCAAAGCGTTTATAGAATTTTCTGGTATGCCACATAATCCAAAACCTCCCAACATTAAAGTCATTCCATCACTAATTCCTGCGATGGCTTCTTTTGCATTTTTTACTCTTTTATCTATCATAATCTGTACATTTTATTGCGCAGACCAAGCTCCATCTAACGTAAAAGTTGTTCCGGAAACGGTGGTTGCATTTTCTGCTGCTAAAAATACGGCAATTTCTCCTAATTTTTCTATCGGAACGAAACTTTTTACCGCTTGTTTTTTCAACATCACTTTTTCTACCACTTCTTCTTCGCTCATATTGTGCGCTATTGCCTGATCTTTTATCTGTCCTTCTACTAATGGTGTTTTCACATAACCGGGACAAATCGCATTACAAGTTACATTAAATTCTGCACCTTCCAAAGCCAAAACTTTTGTTAAGCCAATTACGCCGTGTTTTGCCGTTACATACGCTGATTTATATTCGGAAGCTCGAAGTCCATGAACTGAAGAAACATTGATGATTCTACCGAAATTTTGGTCTTTCATTTTTTTGAAAACCGCTTTTGAAGCATAGAAAACGGAGTTCAAATTTAACGCAATAATTTGCTGGTATTTTTCAATCGGGAAATCTTCAATGGGTGAAACATGCTGAATTCCAGCATTATTGACCAAAATATCGATGGAACCCATTTCAGAATAAGCGAAATCTACCATTTCTTGAACTCCTTCTGGAGTCATTAAATTAGAATTTTTGAAAACGGTTTTCACTCCGTATTTTTCGCCGATATTTCTTGCGATTTCTGCTCCGTTTATTTCTAAACCATTGAAAACTACGTTATCACCATTTTTAGCAAAAGCTTCTGCAATTCCTAGTCCTATTCCGCTTGTACTTCCTGTTATTAAAATGTTTCTGCTCATTTTTATAAAAATTTTAGCAATTCTTCATTCAGTTTTTCAGCTTGATCTAAAACAATTCCGTGACGAGAATTTTCTACAACTACTAATTTTGCATTTTGCATTTTATCGGTAAACGCTTTTTTGTATTCAACTGAAGTGTAATCCAAATCTGAAGCAATCACTAAAGTTGGATGCAAAATTTCTGAAACTTTATCTTCTAAACCCCATTTCATCAACGATCCGAACGTATTTAGATAAGCATCTTCATCATTATCAATAATTCTTTGTAGAAATTCTTTTCGCCATTCTACTTGATTTTCATCGGGAAACATTCCTTTAGAAATGGTTTCTGCTAAAGCGATAAAGCCTTGTTCTTTAATAATTTTAGTTCTTTCTGCGAGAATATCTACGCCAGAATTTTTAGCATTATTAAAATCGGGGCCAGAATTTACAATTACCATTTTTTCAACCATATCTGGGTGAGAAAAAGCCATTTCAAAGCAAACAGCTCCTCCCATAGAAAAGCCGACGAAACTTGCTTTAGAAACTTTTAATTCAATTAATAATTGAAAAATATCTTCGGTCATTATTTCTACACCTTGCTCTTTCGGAACTCTTTCAGAATTTCCATGGGCTCTAAAATCGGGTGCAATTACTCTAAATTTTTGGGATAAAACTGGGATTTGTAGATCCCAGTCTTTTTTTGTTGATCCTAAACCATGCAGCAATACGACAACTTTACCTTCTCCTACATCTGCATAATCTAAATCTATCCCTTGAATGGTTATAAAAGCCATTTGATCAAAATTTAATTATTTTTTATTTTTAAAGAAGTCTAATTGGTATCTGAATTCTAAAGAAACCAATCTTTTGATGAAAGGCGATCCTGCAAATTCTCTGATATCAACATCGAATAAATTAGTCACATTTGCACCTAAAGTCATTCCGTTGCTAAAATTATATCCTGCATTCATATCTACTGTGAAACCACCTAATTGTCCGTAATTCCAAGTTCTACCCGCTGCATAATATGCATTTTCTGTAATATCGATGGTTCCGTCTCCGTCTAAATCTTGGGTTTTTGCAGAAGTAGAAACTCCAGAGAAGAAGTCATATTTTTCAACATATCTTCCGTAAATTGCTCCAAATAATTTAGGAGTTGAATAGTTTAATCCTAATGTCAATTTGTTTGTAGGCGTATTGATTGGCAAATCTGTATCAAGTACTTTTCCATCTTTGTTTCCATCATTTAGTAAATCAGTTTTATCTAATTTTCTACCAAAATAAGAGTAATTTACAATACCTTTCCAAGCATCTGTGAAATAGTAGGAAAATCCTAAATCTACACCATAAGTATCTACTTTACCGAAATTAGAATATGTGAGCACGAAAGCTGGATTTGCTCCTGCAATCTGTGAAATCGGTTGATCTCCTCTCATTGTAACTGTTCTTCCATTGGTTGCCAATTGCGTTAATGGACTGATGAAATTTTCGGCTAAATTATAGTAAGCATTCACATCCATATATAATTTATTTTTGATGGAACCTTTGTATCCAACTTCGAAAGAATTGATGGTTTCTACATCCAATTTATTAATTTTTGTACCATCAGATAAGGTAAATCCTTCTCCATTTCCAAGAATTAAACCTCCAAATAAATAGCCTTCTAAATTTAATATTGATGGAACAGCCATACCTTTTCCGTAGGTTAATCTAAAAGTTCCGTCTCCTACTTTTTTCGTAATTGCAGCTTTTGGAAGTAGATTACTTCCGTAATAATCGTGATTATCAACTCTTAAAGCTGCCAAAAATCCCCATCCATTTGTTTTATATTCTGCTTGTCCATAAACTCCAAGTTGGTTTACATTGATTGGTCCATCAAAATCTAGCATATACGTGTTTTTCGTAAAAGCCATATCTCTTTGAAATTGTGCACCTCCAATTAAGGTAAAATCGCCCCAAGATTTATTATATTGTCCTTCAGAAACAAATCTTTTAGAATCATCTTTAAATGTTGCACCTCTTTGCAATGGTACTCCAAAAGTAGGTGTTATTGCAAACCATTGTTCATTAAATGATCTTTCTTTTGCTTCTGCTTCAGAAAAACCGGCTTTAATGAAAGAAACGTAATTTTGCGTTCTTTGGTTCATTGCATATGTATCTTCAGTATTACTCCATTGATAATAAGAGTTTAAGAAAAACCTTGGATTGATAAATTTTAATTGTAATTCATCTATATTCCAATCTTTTATCGCATTTCTACCTGCACTTGTTACTCCAATATTGTTGTTATTACTATGTCCGTAATAGGCAACTAATTCCGATTTAGAACCTACTTTATAATTAAATTGCGTGTTGAATTTTGAACTATTGAAATCTCTATCTAAATCTAATTCTGCATAAGCTTTATTGGCAACATATACAGAATCTGTATAATTAAATTCTGTTCCTTGTGTATGTTCTGCAGAAAATTTGAAAGCAAATTTTGGAGAAAGAGCTTGTGCATGACGAATTCTGGCTGTTAACACATTTTGATTTCCTGCTCCCAAAGCTAAAATTGTACCTTGAGATTTAAAAGGATTTTTGCTCACAGAATTCACCAAACCGTTATGTGCATTTGGTCCGTATAAAGTTCCATTTGGTCCTAAAAGGATCTCTACTCTTTCTATATCTTCTTTTATTACGGTGCTGAAAGTTCCGAAAGGAAGTCCAGTTGCGATTAATGTAGAAACACGATCATCCGTTATTTGTAAATTTTTAGAATTAAAAGCGGAATTAAATCCACGAATATTAATACCTGTTCCCAAAACTCCTGCTCTCACGAAATCTACACCTTTTTGTCTGGCTGCAAGTTCTCCAACATTGAAACTCGTAAATTGCTGAATTTCTTTTGCATTAATAATGTTTACTGTTGCAGGAACATCTACTACTTTTTGCAATTTTTTGCTAGAAGAAATGGTAACTTCGTCTATATCTCTGGTTTTTACCGTATCTTTTACTTGTGCACTTGCAAAACCAACAATCAACATAGATGCTAAAATAACTGACTTTTTCATAATACTTTTGTTTTTCTTATTTATGGTACAATGATAAGAGAACTTCATTAACAAAATTTAACAGAAAACAAAATTAAAAGGGATGACTTACATTAATAATTAGCATAAAAATAGAAAAAAGCACCACTAAAACACTATCTAACAATAGTTTATAAAAAATGCGACTTAAAAATTATTTTTAATTCAGGAAGGTTTTTTATGAGTAAATCTGCATTTTCTTGAATTAAATACTGGTTACTTTCGGTCATTTTTACTCTTGATAAACTTTCCGTTAAAACATTGAAATACTTTTCTTTAGATATTTTATTTTCTAAATAAGAAGCCGTAGAAATGATCCAAAGAATATTAGGAACAAAATTTTCAGATTTCTTGCGTAATTGCTCCAACTCTATCAATCCAAATTTTTTCTCCAATTGCAAAATCATGGCGTAATTTTCATTTTTATAAAGAACATTTAGATAAGAAGTAAAGAAATGATGCCACCTCAATTTAAGGATTTCCGCCTCATATTTTTGAAGGAAATAAACACCAATATTTTCGGCTTTTTTACTTAAATTTAATTCATTTAAAGCCCGTAAATAGTAAGAAATATAAATAATCCTTTGCAAACTATTGTGCGTTTTTTCGTAGATAAAATTGTAGTTTTCTAATAAATTCAACGCTTCTTTATGCTGATCTAAGCGCAAATAAATCGACACCAAATTATTCACATACATCAACGTATCTTCATTTACTTGACGGATAGAAAGTTTACCAAAATAAATGGCATCTTCGTAATTTCTTTGTTTTGAATGAAGCAAAACCCGACTCGAATAATAGTTGTACAAAAGTCGGCGACAATACAACGTTCCTTGACTAGAAAATCCATCAATTTGATCAAAAATGGTTTGTAATT
>CAXYUO010000030.1:0-16575 GCA_964292185.1 uncultured Frigoriflavimonas sp. | reverse complement strand
AATGTAGTTTTTAGAGCTGCCATTTTCATCATATTATGTCCAGATACATTGATGCCGCGAAGTAATACAAGGTGTTTCATAGAATAATTTTTATATTATTTTTCAAAATTACAATTATTAAAAACAAATAGAAACTTCCAAATATTCTATTCAATAAAGTATTCTGTTTTTTATGAAAAAATCTTCAATTTTAATTTTAACTTTGCACACTTTTTGATTTCACTTTTCGTTTTCAATGGAGATATTATGCTGAAGAACCTATTTTTAAAAACCGTACTTTCTCTTTTTTTGCTTTCCACTACTCTACTTTTTGCTCAAAAAGAGAAAGAACGTGAAGCGAACATAGATGCTGTTGTATTAAGCAAAGCTAAAAAAGAATACAAAAACAAAAAAGAAAACCCTGCTTTCGCTATTATGCAAGAGGTTTGGAAAAGAAAAAGAACCAATGGTCTTGATAATTATGATTCTTATAGATTTAAAGAATACGAAAAAATAGAATTCGACATTAGTAATATTGATAGTACTTTCATGGGCAAGAAAGTCTTCAAAAAAATGGATTTTATTTTTAATTATGCAGATTCCGCAGCAAACGGTCAGCTTGCTTTGCCATTATTTTTGAATGAAGCCATCTACAGCAATGCAGGACAAAATAAGCCAACAAAAAAATCAAAAAGACTTCTTACAGCACAAAAAACTTCGGGTTTTCAGAATAATCAAATCGTAACACTTACTGCGAAAAATCTTTATCGAGATCTGAATATCTATGATGATACCCTCAATTTTTTCGACATTGGTTTTCCTAGTCCAGTTTCTAGAACGGGTTTCAGCACTTACGATTATCAATTGCAAGATACTTTATACATCAATGGGCAAGAAACTTTTAAAATAAAATACGATCCAAAGCGGAAAGATGTTTTGGCTTTTCAAGGTTATCTCTTTATTTCTACTGAACATTTTGCCGTGGTAGAAGCAAGTCTTCGCTCTACAAAAAAAATAAACGTGAATTTCGTAAACGGAATTTTCACCCAACTTACCTTTGATAATCCAGACGACAATACATTTCTTACCAAACGTACAGAAACCACAATAGAACTTTCGCCAATTTCTAAAAGCAAAAAAGCAAAAGGAATTCTAGCTACAAGAACCGTGAATTTTTCTGATTATGAACTCAACCCAAAATTAACTCCAGAAGAACTAGAAAACCGAGAAGACGAACTAGAACCAGAGTTTTCTACAAAAGAAGAGACTTTTTGGGATACCGCAAGAACAGATTCTCTAAGCACAAAAGAAAAAAACATCTACAAAATGCTAGATGAACTACAAGAAACGCCAAAATTCAACAGAATGGTGAAATTGTATGAAACTTTAGGTTCCGGATATTATAACGTTGGAAAAGCAATAGACATCGGTAGTTTATACTCTATCTATGGTTACAATGAAGTAGAAGGACATAGAATAAGATTGGGTGCAAGAACTTTTTTCACTAGAAACGATCTTTGGAGAATACAAGGTTATGGAGCTTATGGTTTTAATGATCAAGCATTCAAATATGGAATAGAAGCAAAATGGATGCTTAATAAAATCAACCGATTTACAATAGGAGCAGGAAGCACAAAAGACGTAAAGCAACTTGGAGTACAATTGACAAATGATGATGGAATTATGAGCAGATCTTTTGCGTCTTCTACCGTTTTTGCAAGAGGAGAAAACGCTTCTCTTAGTTCTGTAAACCAAACCAACGTTTTCACTTCTATTGAACCTTGGAAAAACTACCAAATAAGAGTTGATGGTACTTTACAAAGTATAAAATCTGCCAATCCTACTGGTTTTAATTTGAATTATATATACAACGGAACCGACCTAAGAAAAACCGTGAATGATAGCCATGTTACATTAAGTTTGATAGCAAGACCAGGTGCAAAATTTTCTACTTATGGCATAGATCGTTACGAACATTCTGCGCTTACACCTACTTTTATATTAAAATACACAAGAGGAATAGAAGGTCTTTTCAATGCAGATTTTAATTATAATAAATTACAATTTTTCTATTTTCAACCATTTTTATTAGGAACTTGGGGAAAAACTTTAGTGAATTTAGAAGCCGGAAAAAACTTTGATACCGTTCCTTTAGCTTTGCAAAATGTGATGCCAGGAAACCAAAGTTATAGTTTGGTGCCAAACACTTTTTCACAATTAAATTATTATGAATTTGTGGCAGATGCATACACAACTTTGCATTTAGAACATCATTTCAATGGGAAAATATTATCCTATATTCCTTTGATTAAAAAATTAAAACTGCGAGAAGTTGGCTTTTTCCGAGCTGCTTATGGAATATTGAGTGATGATTCTAAAAACATTAATATAGAAGGTTATCGCTATTCTGCTCCATCAGAAAAAATATATTATGAATATGGTTTTGGGATAGAAAATATTGGTTTCGGAAACCTTAGAATATTTAGAATAGATTTCAATTGGCGTGGTAATTATCTGGACAATCCGAATGTTACAAAATTTGGTATAAAAGCAGGTACGCAATTTTCGTTTTAATATATCGAGAAATGGTTTATTTTAATAGTAAATGACCTTTTGAATCTCAATGATTTATTTAGATAAACTCTAAGTAATTCTTTAATTTAATATAAATTTATACGTTAAAATTTTATATTTTTGTTTAAATTATAAAAAATGGCATTAATTCTAAAGCCGATAGATATTGTAGAAGACATTTCTAAAGAAGAGTTTCGCGAAAAATATCTTATTCCTCGCAAACCTGTAGTCATAAAAAATATGGCGAAAAAGTGGCCCGCTTATAAAAAATGGACCATGGAATACATGAAAGAAGTTGTGGGCGATGTAGAAGTTCCACTTTATGATTCTTCTAAAGCAGATCCAGCTGCTCCAATAAACACAGCAACCACGAAAATGAAATTCACAGATTATATCGATATAATCTGCAAAATCCCAACAGATCTTCGTATTTTCTTTTTTGATCCTATAAAACACGCACCTCAACTTTTAAAAGATTATATCTCTCCGAAAGATTTGATGGGAGGTTTTCTGGATAAATATCCGAGTATGTTTTTTGGAGGAGAAGGTTCACAGACTTTTTTGCATTTCGATATAGATATGCCACATATTTTTCACACGCATTTCAATGGTAGAAAGCACGTTTTGCTTTTTGATTATAAATGGAAAGAACGATTGTACAAATTGCCTTTTGCGACCTATGCTTTAGAAGATTATGATATTTCTAATCCAGATTTCGAGAAATTTCCCGCATTAGATGGTATAGAAGGTATAGAATGCTACTTAGAACACGGTGATACTTTGTTTATGCCAACTGGATGGTGGCATTATATGAAATATTTAGACGGTAGTTTTTCTATCTCGCTTAGAGCTTGGGATAAATCTTGGGCTGTAAAAGCACATTCGCTTTGGAATCTCACTGTTCAGCGAAATTTTGATAATCTGATGAAAGGAAAATTCAAGAAAAAATACATGGATTGGAAGGAGAAAAAAGCCGTGGAAATTGCTAATAAAGCTTTGAAAAATGGATTTCCTAAATAAATAGCAAACGCTTTCAAGAATTTGGAAGCGTTTTTTTATTATTAATAATGCTGAAAATTCAATTAATACGATTTATAATTATAAATTAGTCTTCATCTACTTTGCCAAAGTTGTAAAGCATAGTGATTATACTTTGGCAAAGTTTATATAAAATCAAACTATTTTATATTCATAAATGGTATAATTTAAAATTGTATCTTTAATAAACGAATGAAGCATTTAAAATACCTCATCTTATTATTAATACTTTTCAGTTGCAAAGAGAAAACTTTTGCGGATAATATTGTTTTGTTTAATGATTTTGATATTAAAATGAAATTTCAAGAATTTAATGAGGATTCGTTTGAAAATAGCTCGCCTTTAATCTATCGAGGAGAATTGAAAGACTCTATTGCTTTGAAATATTTTTTATTATATCCAAAACCTCCAGAAATTTATAATTTAAAAACAGCAAAACAAAAAGAAGATTCTATAGCTCATGAAAAGTATCAAAGCCGTTTTTTTAATGGGGATTTTCCTGACTTTATTTCTTCAAATGACGATATAAAATTTGATTCTTTAACGAAAGATAATTTGCAGATAATTGTAAAGAATAGGGATACAATTCCCCATTTTGTGATAGATTCTACAAACAACATCAAGGCCTATAAAGCTTATCCAGTTTTCATCAAGAATATTTCTGGCAAAAACTTGAGAATGGTGGTTGATCAATTTCCGGGAATTGTCATTTTGAATGAAGAAAACAAATGGCAAATTATTAAAAACGATAGCTTTTATGTTTGTGGAAATTCGAACTTCAAGACTGGTTATTGGGTTTTAAAACCAGATGAAATAATTGTTTATGCCGTCAATCATTTTAAAGGAAAGCAAAAAGCAAAATTTAAAATAGGATTAACGCCTACATTTCTATCTGAAGAGTTTGAAGGAAATATTGACCAGAAAATCATTAGAAAACAAAGAGATAAGTGGATTATTAAATAAAAAAATCAACCGTTTGAAAAACATAAAATACCTCATCCTTTTATTATTACTTTTCAGTTGCAAAGAGAAAACTTTTGCGGATGATATTGTGTTGAATTTTCCCAAAAACGAAAAGCTGACTATTCAGAAATTTAATGAAGATGATAATGAAATGGGTACCAACTTAATATATTTTGGTAAAATAGATCCTGTAATTGATGTAAAATATTATCGAAATATGTTTCCAGAACCACCTCCTCCTCCAATGAATTCCGAAGACGGAAAGGTTTATAAAGCATATTTACTTGAAGAAAAATTAATTGAAACGAAGGAAAAACCCTATTTCAGAACAGAAGAAATCCCTTATTTATCTACAAAAGATTATATAGCAGATTCCATTACCAATAAAAATCTCTCCATAATTGTAAAAGAAAAAGATACCATTCCGCTTTATAAGAGGGATTACCAAACTAATGAAATAAGAAAACACAAAGCATTTCCCGTTTTTTTTAAAAATATTTCTGGTAAACCCTTGAAAATTCCAACTGAATTTTATCGAATTGCTGTATTCGTAAATTACAAAAACGGTTTTCACTTGATTAGAAATTCTGAACATTTAGTTCTTGGTTGCATTCCGCCAATTGAATTTCCGTATTTTGAATTAAAACCGAACGAAATCATAGTTTTCGCCTTACCACATTTAGAAAAAGGAGAAAAAAGAAAAGCAAAAATTAAATTTTACAACGCAGAATCCAAAGAGTTTAATGTTTCAATCGATAAGAAAATTATTGAAAAACAGGAGAACTCCAACTTTGGTCTTTTTTAATAAAAAAATGAAAAATTTGAAATACCTCATCATTTTATTACTAATTTTCAGTTGCAAAGAGAAAACTTTTGCGAATGATATTGTGTTGAATTTTCCTAAAAATGAAGAAATGACCATTCAGAAATTTAATGAAGATGGTAATGATAGTGGAATTAATTATATTTACTAACTTGTCAAAAAAATGTTATGAGTGAATTTTCAGCTAATGGCGTTAATGGTCAACTACAAATTCTTGGCGATAAAATAATTATTACAAGAAAAGGGTTGCTTTCAAAAATGACTTTTGGCAGCAGTACTAAAGAAATATTGTTAAAGAATATTACAGCAATTCAAATGAAAGATGCAGGATTTACAAATGGATACATTCAATTTGCATATAATGGAAGTATGGAAAGTAAAGGTCGGTCATTCAGTGCTGCACAAGATGAAAATTCAATAGTATTTAACACTTGGCAAAAAAAAGATTTTCATAGAATTAAAGCTATGATTGATGCTAAAAGAGAAGAAATAGAAAACAGAAGTTTTCAAATAACACAACCACAGATTCAGCAAGGACATACTGTAAATGATTTAGAAAAATTTGCAGATTTAAGAGATAAAGGCATTATTTCAAATGATAAATTTGAAGCAAAAAAAAAGCAGATTTTAGGGTTATAAGTTTTGGTAAATAATGTATATTGTATCTAATCAACTAATGGATTTAGCAATTCATTAGTTTTTTCATCTAATTTTACAATATCAAATTCTCCAATTATTTTATTCAATTTTTCGTCAGAAATTCTCCTCACTTCAACGGGAATTTCAAAAACTAAATCTGGATTTTGTTTTAAAGCATTTTGTAATTCTTGCAATAATTCTTCGATATTTTCCATTTATTTATATTTTATCTCTAATATATAGAAAAAAATCTAATTTACAAGGCTGAAAAAAAAATAAAAATTATTTTGAATGGCACATTTCTTAAACACGAATCTATGTGACCAGATTTCAGTATATCAAGTCATTGCGAGGAACGAAGCAATCCGTTCAAAAAATCACTTCGTTCCTCGCAATGACGAGCACTCTCTAATCATTCAACTTCAAAACCGCCATAAATGCAGATTGTGGAACCTCTACTCTACCAATTTGCTTCATCTTTTTCTTTCCTTCTTTTTGCTTTTCTAGCAATTTCCTTTTTCGGGAAATATCTCCACCGTAACATTTTGCGGTTACATCTTTTCTCAATGCTTTCACGTTTTCACGAGCAATTACTTTTGCTCCAAGTGCTGCTTGTATAGCAATATCAAACTGTTGTCGTGGAATTAATTCTCGTAATTTTTCGCACATTTTTTTACCAATATGGTAAGCATTGCTATCGTGAATTAAAGAAGAAAGTGCATCTACCATATCTCCATTAATGAGAATATCCATCTTTACCAATTTGGAAGCGCGAAAACCGATTGGATGATAATCAAAACTCGCATATCCTTTGGAAATAGATTTCAAACGATCATAAAAATCAAATACAACTTCTGCTAAAGGCATATTGAAAGCCAATTCTACACGTTCTGAAGTAAGATAATTTTGGTTCACAATTTCTCCACGTTTTTCTATACAAAGCGACATAATGGAACCTACAAAATCGGATTTTGTAATGATAGAAGCTTTTATATAAGGTTCTTCTACTCTATCTAAACCGGAAGGATCTGGTAATTCTGATGGATTATTAATTAAAACTGCAACTTCTGGATCTTTTTTATGATACCCAAAATATGATACATTGGGAACTGTGGTAATTACATTCATATTAAATTCTCGATCCAATCTTTCTTGTACAATTTCCATGTGAAGCATTCCTAAAAATCCGCAACGGAAACCAAAACCAAGAGCTGCAGAACTTTCTGGCTCGAAAACGAGAGACGCATCATTCAATCTCAATTTTTCTAAAGAAAATCTTAATTCCTCGAAATCTTCAGATTCTATTGGGTAAATTCCCGCAAAAACCATTGGTTTTACATCTTCAAAACCTTCAATGCTTTTTTCTGCAGGATTGGCAAAACTGGTGATAGTATCTCCCACTTTTACTTCTCTTGCATCTTTTATTCCAGAAATGATGTAGCCAACATCTCCACATTCTATTACGTTTTTCGGAGCTTGTTTTAGTTTCAAAGTTCCTACTTCATCTGCATCATAAGATTTTCCGGTTGCCATAAATTTCACCTTCTCTCCTTTTTTGATGCTTCCATTTACTACTTTAAAATAAGCTTCTATCCCACGAAAAGGATTGTAAACAGAATCAAAAATCAATGCTTGAAGCGGACCTTCTGGATTTCCTTGTGGTGCAGGAATTCTATTCACAATATGTTCTAATAATTCTAAAACGCCTTCTCCAGTTTTCCCAGAAACTCGCAAAACATCTTCGTAATCGCAACCGATAAGATTCATAATTTCATCAGTAACTTCTTCAGGATTTGCTGATGGAAGATCTATTTTATTTAAAACAGGAATGATCGTTAAATCATTTTCTAAAGCTAAATATAAATTGCTAATCGTTTGTGCTTGAATGCTTTGTGCAGCATCTACAATAAGAAGCGCACCTTCGCAAGCTGCGATGGAACGAGAAACTTCATAAGAAAAATCTACGTGTCCTGGTGTATCTATTAAATTTAAAATAAATTTTTCACCATTATGCTCGTAATCCATTTGGATTGCGTGAGATTTTATGGTAATTCCACGTTCTTTTTCAATATCCATATCGTCCAAAGTTTGCGCTTGCAATTCTCTGGAAGTTACGGTGTTTGTATATTCTAACAGACGATCTGCTAATGTAGATTTTCCGTGGTCTATATGTGCTATGATGCAAAAATTTCGCGTGTTTTTCATCTTCTATTTTCAGTTGAATGCAAATTTAGTGTTTTTTCGGCGAAAATTGCTAAAAACAAAAGCTCTACCAAAATTGGTAAAGCTTGTAAATATTTATTTTTTATTGTTGAATTATCTTCTCCCTCCAGAAGATCTTCTACTCCTGTTTTGTGGAGAATCTTCTCTTATATTACTTGATTCAGAATCGTTGTTTTGCATTTCACGGCTTTTTTCCCGTAATTTGGAACGCATTTTCCCTTCGGTTTCAAATAATTGTAAAACTTTTTGTGGTTTAATTATTTTCTGAAATTTTTTGCAATATTCTTTTCTATTGTCTAATAGTTTTTGCCCTACTTCAAAACTGTTGTCCAATTCTTTTTGAGCTTCGTCATCAGTAAGATTGTCAAATTCTATTTTTTTATGAAAAGATCCTTTTATGTTTCGCTGGCTATTTTGATATTCTTCATACAAAACACCAAATTCCTCTTTTTTATTATCTGGAATGCCTAGTTCTTCTACCATTAAATCTTGCTTATAGTCTTGTAGCAAATTCATTTTCTGATCAGAAGTCATCTTCTGAATTAAAGAACTTTTTTGATCAGGTGACAACTTTTTCCAATCTTCAGTTTTTTGTGCAAAGCATATTCCAAAACTGAATAAGAAAAGTATTAATAAAGGTTTATATTTATTTTTCATAATTATTGTAGTGTTTAATAATATACATCTAAATACACGTCTTTTTCTGAGTTTTGTGCAATCATAGCCAATTCTTCTGCAGAGAAATTTTGTAACAATAAGTCTATTTGATCTTCAGGTTTTGCTTGTTTAATGCTCGCTTTAGATTTTGCAATTTTTTTAGAATTTGTAGACGTTTTTTTATTTATTTCATTTTTTGCTAAAGAAACTTTCGGCTCTATATTTTCTTTTTTAATAGCTATTGATTCTTTATTATTTCCTGTAGAAGCTTGATTATCTTGTACATCCGCTATTAGAGTTTGCGTAGTTACAACATCATTACTTGGTTTTGCAATTTCTGTAGAACCCTCTGCTTTTACTTCAGTTTTCGCAATATTTGAAGGAACATTTTCTTCTGTATTTTGAAAAAAGAAAACGCTACCTATAAATAAAACAATACAAGCTGCTGCTGCAAATATCCATTTTTTCAATTCAGGATATGTTTTCCTAATCGGAATAATTTCCGTTTCTTTTTGCAACACTGTTTTGTCTAAAACATTTTGCTGCATTTTTTCAAAAAAAGCATCGGGCATTTTGTACAATTGCCGATCTTTTATTTTATCTAAATCAAAATTTTTCATTTTAAAAAATTTTAGTTTTCACTATTTGTTTTTATGTAATCTTCTATCTTCTGTTTTGCATAATGATAGTTTGTTTTCAAAGTTCCTACAGACATATCTACAATTTTCGATATTTCTTCGTAAGAAAGTTCATCATAATACCTCATCATAAATACCAATTTTTGCTTTTCTGGTAAAGTTTGAATGGCTTTTTCTAAAATTTCAAGAATCTCGTTTCCATCTGTTTCTTCACGATCTGCAATTAAATTCATCAAATGGTATTCTGCATTTTCATCTGCTTTTTGCAATTTTTTTATTTTATTCAATTGTTGAAGCCCTTCATTGGTTGCAATTCTATAAAGCCAAGTGTATAATTGACTTTCTTTTTTAAATTTATCTATGTTTTGATAGGCTTTAATAAAAGTTTCTTGCAATACATCTTGAGCCAAATCATGGTCGTTCATTAATCTTCGAACGTGCCAATAAAGCCTGCTTTGGTAAGTATCCATCATCAAACGAAGACCTTTATCTTGGCTTCGTGGAATTTGCATCAATGCTAATATTTCTTCGTCTTTTTCCTTCATAGATGCTTTTGCGGTCTTTGGATAACAAAACTACCGAAAAGTTAAATCTTTAATTCAATATTTAGTCCAAAAATTAAATATTATCTTTGTTTGATGAAATCGCCGTTATTTGAAAAACTGTCTAAATTTTTTTTACCACAAAAGAAACAAAAGCTTTCGTTTTAAAATAAAATACAAAAGTTTGCATAAGTTGTATGAAATTAAGGTTTTGCATTTTGTCAGCTTTGATTTATCTTATTTTCAATATATATCTTTTGCACCTTTTGTGGTAAGAAAAGTCAAATATTTGAAATTTTAGTTAGCTTCTGAATGTGATATAACATCTATTAAAATAAGCGATTTCATTTGGCAATTATAAAAAAAAATAAATTTCTACAAATGAAATTGGTTCTTATTGGTTCAGGAAATGTAGCCTACCATTTGGCAAAAGCTTTTACAGAAAATGACATTGTGATTTCCCAAATTTTTGGTAGAAACGAAAAGGCTTTACAAGAAATTGGCTTGCAAAATAACATTCCATATTCTACAGAAAAAATAAAAGATGCAGATTTCTACATTATTGCAGTAAATGATAGTGCGGTAGAAGAAGTTTCAAAATTAATTTCAAAAAAAGATTGTTTGGTAGCACATACTTCTGGTTCTTTGCCAAAAGAAATTTTATCAGGAAATTATAGAAAAGCAGTATTTTATCCTTTGCAAACTTTTTCGAAGTCTAAAGATTTAGATTACAAAACAATTCCATTTTTTTTAGAATCAGAAATTGATGAAGATTTTTCGTTAATGAAGAATCTTGCTTTGCAAATATCTGATAACGTGGAAACAAGCACTTATGAAAAAAGAAAACATGTACATCTTTCTGCAGTTTTTGCTTGTAATTTTGTGAATCATATTTTTGCAAGAGCAAAAGAAATTACAGATGCTCAAGATATTCCTTTTCAATATTTATATCCTTTAATTGAAGAAACCGTGAATAAAATTCGAGAAATTTCTCCAAAAGACGCACAAACAGGACCTTCTATAAGAAATGACATTCGAATTACAAAAATGCAAGAAGAAATGCTGGAAGGAGAACATTTAAAAGTATACCAAACCTTGAACGAATCTATAAAAAAGATGTATGAGTTATAAAAATAAATTAAAAAATATAAAAGCTTTCGTTTTTGATGTAGATGGAGTTTTCACAGATGGTAGCGTTTATCTGCTTCCAGATGGAAGTATGAGCAGAGTGATGAACGTTTTAGATGGTTATGCAGTGGTGAAAGCCATCAAAAATAATTACAAAATTGGTGTAATTACTGGTGGAGATGATGCAATGGTGAAAAACAGATTAAACTATCTCGGAATTACAGATTATTACCCAAAATCTCACGATAAACTGGCAGATTTGGAACATTTCAAGGCAAAATATCAATTAAATAAAGAAGATTTGCTTTGCATGGGAGATGATGTTTCTGATATTTGTATTTTGAAAGAGTCGGAAATTTCTACTTGCCCAATCAACGCCGTTTCGGAAGTGAAAGCAATGGTAGATTATATTTCTCCAGTTTTTGGTGGAAAAGGTGCAGTTCGAGATGTGATTGAACAAGTGATGAAAGTGCAAGGAACTTGGATTATTGATGATACACAATCCGTTTAAAAAAGAAAATGAAATTATTATTAGCATCTCAATCTCCGAGAAGAAAACAGCTTTTAGAAGAAATGGATATTCCTTTTCAAACCGTGAAATTGGATTGCGAAGAAATAATTCCTACAACTATTGCTCCAGAAAATGCTGCAGAATATTTATCTCAATTAAAAGCAAATGCCTACCAGAATTTAGCAGAAAATGAAATTCTACTTACTGCAGATACCGTTGTAGTTTGCAATAATGAAATATTAGGAAAACCGAAAAACAAAGAAGAAGCTACAGAAATGCTAAAGAAAATGTCCAATAATTTTCATTTTGTTTATACTGCTTTTACTTTAAAAACGAGTAATTCTATCTTTTCTAAAACAGATTTTGCCAAAGTTTTTTTTAAAGAAATTAATGATGCTGAAATTGCAAAATACATAGAAAAATGCCAACCATTCGACAAAGCTGGAGCTTACGGAATACAAGAATGGATAGGAATGACAAAAATTGAAAAAATAGAAGGCAGTTTTTACACCATTATGGGATTACCAACTCATTTGGTATATGATGCATTACAAGAATTTTCCTTAAATTTGGAATAATTATGTTCTCTGCAAAAATAATTTATAATAAAATGTAAATTAAGCAGTTATAATCTGACAATGAAAAAAAATATACTTTTCCTTATAATATTATCTATATTCTTTTCTTGTGCTGTAAAAAAGCCAGAGAAAAGATCTAAATTTCTGAAAGGTTTTTCGGCAAATTATAACACCTTTTTTAATTCTGAAGAAGCGTTGAAAAGTGAATTTGATACAAGAACTGCTGCTCATCAAGATAATTTTTACGCTCCATACATCACTTTGCTCACTTATGATGAAAATCCTAAAAGTGGTATCGCGATGAATCCTATTCAAACAAACGCAATTCAAAATAATACTTTAACGCCACCACCATCAAAAAGCAGAAAAGGTGCTGAAAATAATTTAGGAACAGGAAGCAATAATCAAAACGTAAAAGGCTCATCTATTTTAGAAATTGCAGAAGCGAAAGCTTTGAAAACGATAGACAAATATTCTGTAATGCGAGATGGACAAGAGCAAAATAATATTATTTTTGATGTGTATATCACACTTGCACAAGCTAGAATCTACAACGGAAAACCACTTTCTGCATTAGATGCACTCAATCAGATTTTCACGAAAATGAAAGATGATAAAAGAATGCCTTTAGCAAAAATCTACCAAGGTTTGGCTTATGCAAAAATGAAAGACAATTTCAAAGCCAACGAAGTTTTTGCAGAACTAAAAAAATCAAAATTAAAAAAAGACGACGAAAATTTATTAGCAATTTTTTATTCAGAATCTCTTTTGGCTTCGGGTGATAAAAATGGAGCAATTGCAGAACTAGACAATGGTTTTGAATTACAAAATGATAGAAAACTAAAAAGTAGAATCGCGTTTTTGAGAGGGCAAATTCTAGCATCAGAAAACAAACCAGAAAAAGCGAGAGAAAGCTTTATGGCAGCTTATCAAAATGCAAATAATTTTGAGTTTGAAGTAAAATCTCAAATAGAAATAGCAAAAACATACAACAATAAAAACGACTATTCTGGAGCAAAAGAATACCTTGAAAAAATAAGCAAAAAAGGAACTTACGCTTCCAGAAAAAATGAATTTTACTACGCAATCGGTTTGATGGCAAGCAAAGCCGGAAAAAAAGAAGAAGCAATGGAATTTTTCCGAAAATCTTTGAAAGAAAAGGTTTCGGATCCGCAAATTCGTGGCTTAGATTATTTTGAAATAGGAAAATCTTATTTAGCTGATAACGAATATATTGCAGCAGGTGCTTATTACGATTCTGCTTTGGCTGTGATGACGTATGAACCTACAAGAATAGATCTTACAGAAAAATCTGAATACATTAAAAAAATAGCAAAAAACTATTATTTAATAAAGAAAAACGATAGTATTTTATCTTTAGCAAAAATGTCTGATACAGATAGAGAAGCTTATTTTTCTAAATTTATTGCCACTATAAAAACCAAAGAAGAAATACAAGAAAGAGAGCGTTTGAAAGCCGAAAGAAGCAAAGGTTTTGGAGATTCTGATACCAATGCAAACTCTATTTTTGCCGGAAATAGCAAGTCTTTCGAAGATTTTGGAAACAGCAGCAAAGGTTTCTATTTTGCAAATAATAGTACGGTTTCCAAAGGATCTTCTGAATTTAAAAAAACATGGGGAAATAGAACTCTTTCGGATAATTGGAGAGCTTCTCCAAAAGCAGCTTCTATTTCTGATGAGAAAAATAAAGCTTTGGGAATCACTTCCAAAGCAGATCCTAGAAGATTTGAAACCGCTTTTTATATAGAAAAAATACCGAGAGATGCCGCTATTTTAGAATCTCTTAAAAAATCTAGAGATACTGCTTCTTTAGGACTTGGGATGATGTATCAAGATTTTTTCACCAATACGCCACTTGCAACCAAAACGCTGTATAATTTGGTAGATAATAAGCCAGTAGAAAAGGTTTTGCTTCAAACTTTGTACGAGATTTTCAATATGAATTATAAGGATTCTCCAGCAATTGCAGAACGAGCAAAGCAAATTTTAATTACAGAATATCCTTATACTTCTTTTGCAGAATTTGCGAGAAATCCACAGAATAGTTCTTTTATAAAATCTGATGCAATGGCAGAAAAAGCCTATCAGCAAGCGTTTAGTTTGTTTGAACTTGAAAGATTTACAGAAAGTTCTGGCGTTATAGAACAAGCAATGAAAGATTTTCCAAATGATGCATTGATACCAAAATTTAAGTTGCTAAACGCATTTAATACTGGGAAAACAGCAGGAAAAGAAGTGATGATTCTTCAACTAGAGCAGATTGCTCTTAATTATGAAAAAACATCTGAAGGCGAAAAGGCAAAAGAAATGCTTAATTATCTGAAAAGCGATGTGAAAATTCAGACAAAAGACATGAACGGAAATGTTGTAAATGGTGCTGTTTCTGCTCAAAACCAAAATGAAATTAAATTGCAAGATGGTGGAAAAGGAAACAAACAAAAAATGATGGAAGAGCAAGAACAAAGGGAGGTTGAAGAAAAATTTAATACAGAAAACAAAGTAAATCCTCTTGCTCCACCACCAATTCCGAAGATAAAATAAACAATTTTAGTCTTTTTTCATTTTCACACCTTGAAATTCTTTTAAATAAAACGGATTAAAATAGGCTAAATCTTCAAAATCTTTATTATTGAATTTTTGAACTGCTTTTTTAATTAAATATTTCGCTGAAGGAAAAACAGAGTCGTCATAATCAGCGATTGATAATTTCAGAATTTCTTTAGCTTTTGTAGCACCATCACCAACGAAAATTATTTTTTTATCTTCAAATTCTTGGTAAGAATTTTCATCTAGAATTTTCGCTTCGGTTTCGCTCAACATTTTCCCTGAAATTCCATCAAAAACAGCGGAATAAACCTCCATTCTTCGAGCGTCTATCAATGGAATTACAAAATCGTAATCTTTGTTTAAAAACGGCTCAATCATCGTTTCTAAAGAGTTCACGGCAATCAATGGAATATTTAAACCAAAACAAAATCCTTTTGCAGAAGCGGCGCCAATTCTAAGTCCTGTGTAAGAACCGGGTCCTTTTCCGAGAGAAACCGCATCAAGATCTTTTAATTCTATTTCCGCGCCTTCTAAAGCCCATTCTACAAAGGTGTGCAGGCTTTCGGATTGTTTATAATTTTCTGAATTTTCTTCGCAAACGCACAAAATTTCTTCGCCATCGGAAATTGCGACGGAGCAGTTTTTGGAAGAGGTTTCTAAGTGGAGGATTTTCATAATTTAATGTAACGTTGTAGCAGTTTTTTTGCTACAAATATTTCTTTAAAACTGCTTCTTTTTGTTTTGGAATTTGAGCAATTTCTGTTTCTAAAATTTTTATTTTAGCTTCAATTTTCTCAATTTCGGAAACTATTTTTTGTTGCTCTGAAAGTGGTGGAAGTGGGATTTTGATTCCCTGAATTCTATCAATTGATGCTCTTTTTGTTCTTGAAAATTCAAATGCTTTTCCTTCCTTTTCTAAAATAAAGGCAAGATATTTTTCATTTATTGAATTATCTAAAACTCTTAAAACACCACAATGATCTGTTGGATAAAACGCATAATTCTTTGGTAAATGGTTAACCATCCAATCGCCATCAATTCCCCATAAAACAGAAGGTTTACTAAAATCTTCAATCAACAATTTATTAATATTCCCAAAAGGTTCTATTACATTGGCACTATAAACAGGAATATTTCCATCAACCACAAACTCACTTTTTAGTACTCTTTTACCTATTGAAACATCGAAAACACTTTCATCACTTAATCGAAGTGTTTTAGTTGCCTTTGCTTCTAATTGATTGAATAAATTTAAAATTGATTCTTTAGCTTTTTCAACTTCTTCTTTGGCTTTGTTTTCTGTTGCTTCTAAAACTTCAATTTCTGAAACAATTTTTTGTTGAATTTCTAAGGGTGGAAGTGGGATTTTAAAATTTGAATAAATCTGTGCGTTAATATTTGGTTGCGAAGAACCTATTTGAGCTAATTCTACCCATTGTATATAATAACTAGATTGTGTAATACTTTTTAAATATTCTGGTAGAAGTAATTCTTGTTTTGCTCTAAATTTTATTAAATATCCTGCAAATAATGCCTTACCATATATTTTTTTAAATAGAAATGTCTTTACAATATTTTCCTCTTCATTATCACAATTGAAATTTTTATAATACTCTATTTTTATACTTAAGAGTCCTCCAGATTGAGTTATTTGCATATCTTTTATCTTGATATCATATTTTTTTATTGTGGTTTCAAAATTTTGAATAGGTCC
>CAXYUO010000029.1:0-16953 GCA_964292185.1 uncultured Frigoriflavimonas sp. | reverse complement strand
TGAAGGGACAACAGATTTATTTGCAATTGCAGAATTAAGAAACGCCTTTTCTTTAGTTGATAATTTTGATATTGTAGTTTTAAATACTATCACAAATCTTGAAAATGAAATAAATGTGAGATTAAAATCTTCTGGTTTATCAACTTTAGGAATTGTTGTAGATGCTGATGAAAATATAGAAAATATCTGGCAAAATATTCACAAGATATTTTCATCAAATAATATTCATTTACCAACCGATTTACCATCTGATGGATTGATAGAAATTTCAAAAAATCTTAAAATAGGAATTTGGGTAATGCCAAATAATCAAACAACTGGAATTTTAGAAGATTTTATTCAATATTTAATACCTATTGAGGATCAATTAATGATGGAAATTGATCTTCATATTGAAAATATTGAAACCAAAAATCTTCAAAAATATAATTCTAATAATAAAACAAAAGCAAAAATTCATTCTTGGTTAGCGTTACAAGATTCACCGGGAACACCAATAGGTAAAGCAATAAGCTACAAATATTTTGATACAAAAAATCCTGAATGTAAAGTTTTTAAAGATTGGCTTGATAAATTGTTTAATTAGTATTGTTGATGAAGTTTTTATTTACATTTTTTTTTGATATTTAGTTTTCTGGTAAAAGCACAAACAATGCAATCCATCTATTTTCCTGTAAACAAATCAGAATTAAACCCAACTTCAATAGCAAAATTAGACAGTTTAGTAGCATTAAAAACAAACCTTACTTTTGGAATCTTCGGAAATGCAGATTTAACGAGATCTGGAGAAGCTATGAATTTATCTGATGTGAAAACAAAAAACCAACTTTCTGGTAAGAAATGGGATAAATCTTCTAAAAATTTAACGAAATATAATTTGGTGAAAGTGGAGAAGATTGATGATGTGGTTTGGATGAAGTTGGTTTAGAAAATTTAGTATGGAAGATAAGATTGTTTTTAAAGTATTTATTTCCATTGTGTTAATTGTTTTAATTAATGTGGTGGTTCACGCTTATGTTTTTACATTTGAGTTTTATGATGCAGATCGATATGCTATTTTCTTTTACAATCCATTATTAACATTGTTCTTATTTCTTGTATTGTGGTTATTTACAATAAATACAAACCCCTCTTATTCAGTATTTTTTAGAAAAACGTTTATAATTTCGGCAAGTATTTATGTGCTTTTTTTTGTAGTTCTTATAGGTTTGTTAAATTTAGGTGGCTCATAAAATAGTGCAGTATGTTTAAAAATCGAATCAATAATTTAAATCTATTTTTACTCCTAATTTTATTATTAATTAGTTCACTATTTTATAAAAAATTAGATGAAGATTTATATTTTGATAAAGAAATATGGGCTTATTCACTTAAAAATTCGTCGCCTAATCAACATTATAGTTTTTTAAATTTCGGGCTTGTGATTAATAATTATGGTTCTGAAAGTTTAAGTGGTTACGATGAAAATAAATTACTTATTGCAAGAGATACGCTTAATTCCAATACAAAAGATCCCGTTTTATTTCCCGATAGTTTAAAAATGAGTTGGTTTTGCTATGAAGATCAAAGTTTTTATAAAATTGCTGAAAAACTTCCTTATGAATTAATTCAAAAAAAGACAAAAGAGTTAAAAAGCCGAATTTCCTTTGATACCGAGATTTTCCCAAATGGAAAAGTTTCCTTTAATGTTATTTCTGCTACTAATAATATAAAACAGAATATTACCCCATTTTTAACTTTTCAAGCAAAAAAAAGCAATGAAAATTGGGAGATACTTAAAAGAAACGACAGTAGTTTTGATGATATAACTACACTTTCTGATTATATTTTATTTTTTTCAGAAATGCCAACGTGGGGAATCATTGTTGAAATGCCCGATAATGCTAGTTTCAATGCCGCTTTTGCTGCTGATTTTTATGGGAATGATTTGGAAATTAATGAAATTAGTCACGATATTATTCCCTCTAAAGAACTAAAACTTCCAAGATCTATTCAAATACAATGGTTTGAACAGAGAGGGTATCGCTGTGATTTTTCTATGGATGCTGCAGATTTTCTTTCAGCGTATTTAGAATTGCAAAAAACTTCAAAATCAAAAGATTTTAATTTTGTTTTTCATGTGAGTAAACAGGATAATATTTTTGAAGTCTATATTCAAAATGATAAAAAAAGGATTCAGTTAAAAAATGATTCTTCATATAGTGATATTCAGGATAATTAATTATTAAATTGTGTATCGTAATTATTTTAAATTTCCATTTGAGATAAAAATAATCTAAATCTTCGAAAACTTTAAAGAAAGTAAACTTGGTAAAAGTAGAGAAAATTGATGATGTGGTTTGGATGAAGCTACTATAAACTATTACAAACGAAACGTATCAAAAATCCTTTTTCTTCGGAGAAAGGATTTTTTTTGTTACAAATAGTTTGTCTACTAATTTGATTCAAAACAGATTGTATTTCCGAAATTTAAGAATAATTGAATATTTAATGTGAATTTTTAATAAAAATGAGTAAAATAATTAAAATAAGTACATATTTTTATGTAAAAATATCATTTATTCAATTAATATTAATATATATTTATTTTATTGATATTTTAATTAATTTTTTGCTTAAAAATTTGTAAATTTACACCTAAATTAATGTGAAGATGACAAAAAATGGACTTTATTTACCGGAATTCGATTTTGATTCATGTGGAGTAGGTTTCGTAGCCAATTTAAAAGGAGTAAAAAGTTATAAAGTAATTTCCGATGCGATTATCATGCTCGAAAACATGGAGCATAGAGGAGCAACTGGTTATGAGAGCAATACAGGAGATGGTGCCGGAATAGAAATTCAAATTCCCCATGAGTTTCTCTTTGAAGAAGCTTTAAACAATGGTTTCGATTTGCCCGATGTTGGTGAATATGCAGTTGGAATGCTCTTTTTCCCGAAAAGCATGAATTTGAGAGATGAATGCAAAACCATCATTCAAAATGCAGCAGAAAAATTCAATTATACTATTTTAGGTTATAGAAAAGTACCGACCAATAATATCGATCTGGGCGAAACTGCGATAAGTGTAGAGCCAGAAATGGAAATGATATTTATCGAAAAACCTTTTGAGATTGAAAATGAAGTGGTTTTTGAAAGAAAATTATTCGTTTTTAGAAATTATATTGCCCACCAAATTGCGAATATTACACAGCACGATCCTATTGGGTTTTATGTGGCTTCGCTTTCTTGTAAAAAATTAATTTACAAAGGTCAATTACGAAGTATTCAAATTAAAAAATATTTTAAAGATTTAAATAATACGAAACTTACTTCTGCGTTTGCCATGATCCACTCTAGGTTTGCTACCAACACGCAACCTTCTTGGAGTTTGGCGCAACCGTTTCGATACATCGCTCATAATGGCGAGATCAATACCGTACAAGGAAACCTAAATTGGTTAAAATCCAGTGAGAAAAACTTTGAAAGTCCTTATTTTACTAGACAAGAGATGGATATGTTGTTGCCGATTGTAAAACCGGGAAGATCAGATTCTTCGTATTTGGATAATATGGTCGAAATGCTAGTGCATTCGGGAAGATCTTTGCCTCATGTAATGATGATGCTTGTTCCCGAAGCTTGGGACGGACATGAAAACATGGAAGATCACAAACGGTATTTCTATGAATTTCATGCATTAATAATGGAACCTTGGGATGGACCCGCCTCTCTTTCGTTTACAGATGGAAATATAATTGGAGCCACCTTAGATAGAAATGGTTTGCGACCTTCTAGATATTGCGTAACAAGTGACGATTTCGTGATTATGGCTTAAGAATCTGGCGCACTTCCTGTAGATCCGAAAAAAGTGATTAAAAGAGGGCGTTTGCAGCCCGGAAAAATGTTTTTGGTCGATTTAATTAAAGGTAAAATCATAAGTGATGATGAGCTAAAAGAAGATATTTGCAAATCTCAACCGTATCAAGAATGGTTAGAAAGTAGAAAAATAGATTTAGAGGATTTACAAGATCCTAGAACTCGATTTACCAGATTGCATAGTGATGATATTTTGAAATATCAAAAAGCATTTGGTTATACCCGAGAAGATATAGAAATGGTCATTAAAAAAATGGCTACAGATGGCAAAGAACCGATGGGATCGATGGGATTTGATTCGCCGATTGCTATTCTGAGTGAAAAACCACAACATTTAAGTTCTTACTTTAAACAATTATTTGCTCAAGTTACCAATCCTCCAATTGATCCTATCAGAGAACGATTGGTAATGTCTTTGACGACGATTATTGGTGGAAATGGAAATTTATTAAATCAAGATAAAGACTTTGCAAAAGCAGTTGTGCTTCATAATCCAGTTTTAGATAATTTACAATTAGAGAAATTACGAAGTATTGATTTGGGTTCTTTTCAAGCAAAAACGATTCAAACTTACTTTAATGCAGACGGAAAACCGGGCAGACTAAAATCTGCAATAGATCGACTTTGCCGTTATGCGATGGATGCCGTTCAAGATGGTTTTGATGTGATTATACTTTCCGATAGAGCGATTGATTCTGATCACGCTCCTATTCCAACTTTATTAGCTTGTTCTGCAGTTCATCATCATTTAATTAGGAAAGGTGTTCGAAGAAAAATAGGTTTGGTAATAGAAGCTGCCGATGTTTGGGAAGTTCATCATTACGCAACTTTGCTAGGTTTTGGAGCAACTGCAATTAATCCATACTTGGCTTTAGCAACGATAAGAGACTTTAACGAAAAACAAGAAATCAGTGTTTTAGATTATAATGAACTCAAACAAAACTACATAAAATCGGTTAAAGATGGATTGTTGAAAATATTCTCCAAAATGGGAATTTCTACATTGATGTCTTATCAAGGTTCCCAGATTTTTGAAATTATTGGTTTGAATAAATCCTTGGTAAACACTTGTTTTACAGGTGCTATTTCTAGAATTAATGGGTTGAGTTTTGATGACATTGCCGCAGAAACTTTAGTGAAACATCAGGAAGCATTTAGACCAAAAATAAAAAAACCAATTCTTGATGAAGGCGGAATTTACCAATGGAAAAAAACGGGTGAATATCATTCTTACAACCCACAAACCGTCCATTTATTACAACAATCTACAAGAACTAACGATTACGAAGTCTTTAAAAAATACAGTAGAGCTGCCAATAATTTAACGGAAAAATCTTCTACTTTAAGAGGTCTATTAGAATTTAAAAATGATAGAAATGCAATTTCTATCGATGAAGTAGAACCAGTAGAAAATATCTTGAAAAGATTTGCAACTGGTGCAATGTCTTTTGGCTCTATTTCTTGGGAAGCACATACAACGCTCGCAATTGCCATGAACCGAATTGGTGCAAAAAGCAATACCGGAGAAGGTGGCGAAGACGAAATTAGATACGATTTATTGGAAAACGGCGACAGTATGCGTTCTGCCATCAAACAAGTGGCTTCAGGAAGGTTTGGTGTTACCAGTAGATATCTTACAGAAGCTGATGAAATTCAAATAAAAATGGCACAAGGTGCAAAACCTGGAGAAGGTGGACAGTTACCAGGTCATAAAGTGGATGATTGGATAGGAAGAACACGACATTCCACTCCTGGAGTTGGGTTGATTTCTCCACCACCGCATCATGATATTTATTCTATCGAAGATTTGGCGCAATTGATTTTTGACTTAAAAAATGCCAATAGACAAGCCAGAATTTCTGTGAAATTAGTTTCCAAAGCAGGTGTAGGAACCATCGCTTCTGGAGTTGCGAAAGCAAAAGCAGATCATATTCTTGTTTCTGGTTATGATGGTGGAACTGGAGCTTCTCCGTTGAGTTCTGTTCGTCATGCAGGACTTCCATGGGAATTAGGTTTGGTAGAAACGCATCAAACCCTCATCAAAAATAAATTAAGACAAAGAGTTACCGTACAAACCGACGGACAAATAAAAACAGGGCGTGATATTGTAATCGCCACTTTATTAGGTGCCGAAGAATGGGGAATTGCAACTTCTGCACTCATCGTTCAAGGTTGTATTTTGATGAGAAAATGTCATCTCAATACTTGTCCCGTTGGAATTGCCACTCAAAATCCAGATTTAAGAGCAAAATTCAGTGGAGCTGCAGATCATGTGGTTAATTATTTTACTTTTTTAGCGCAAGAAGTAAGAGAAATCATGGCCAATTTAGGATTCAGAACCATCGAAGAAATGGTGGGACAATACCAATGCATTACGAAAAGAGAAGATTTGAAATTCTGGAAATTCCAAAATATTGACCTTAGTCTTTTCTTAGAAAAAATGGATACCGACTTGCCTTTGGTTAAATCTGAAGAACAAGACCACGGTTTAGACGATTCTATCTCTTGGAAAATGTTGGAAGCTGCAAAAGATGCACTCGCAAATAACGGAACGGTGACCAAAGATTTCAAAATTGTAAACACCGATCGCGCTGTAGGAACTATTCTATCTAATGAATTGACCAAAATTTACAAATCTGAAGGCATGAAAGAAAATGCTTTACAATTTAATTTTGTAGGAACTGCAGGACAAAGTTTCGGTGCTTTTTGTAACAAAGGAATTTCTTTACGATTAGAAGGCGATGCCAATGATTATTTCGGAAAAGGACTTTCTGGAGCCAAATTAACCGTAAAACCAGATAAAGATGCCATTCTTAAAGCCAATGAAAATAGCATTATCGGAAACGTAGCTTTGTACGGAGCAACCAGTGGAAATGTTTTCATTAATGGAATGGCAGGAGAAAGATTTTGTGTAAGAAATTCAGGAGCAACCGCAGTTGTAGAAGGAATTGGAGATCACGGTTGCGAATATATGACCGGTGGAATCGCCCTTATTTTAGGAAGTGTCGGAAGAAATTTCGGAGCAGGAATGAGCGGCGGAATTGCTTATATATGGGATTTTGAAAACTCTTTAAAACATAACTTCAACCCAGATATGGCAGATATAGAAGGGATTTCTGAAAAAGATGCTGAGGTTATTTTCGATCTTCTTCAAAAACATGTGGAAGAAACAAATAGTGAAATTGGAGTGTATTTATTAAAAGATTTCGAGCAAAATCTAAAACATTTTGTGAAAATATTCCCAAGAGAATACAAAAAAGCACTTCAAAAAAAAGGTGAATTATTTTAAAAAAAAACTAAAATTTAGATATGGGAAAAACAGACGGGTTTCTACTTTATAAAAGAGAACTTCCGAAAAAAGAAACCGTAGAAAATAGACTTACTAATTATAACGAATTTCAAGAATTACCATCGGAAGAATTGCTGAATAAACAAGCTGCACGTTGCATGGATTGTGGAATTCCTTTCTGCCAAAGTGGTTGTCCTTTAGGAAACGTTATTCCAGAATTTAACGATGCCGTTTATCAAAAAAAATGGGAACGAGCATATAATATATTAACTTCTACCAATAGTTTTCCAGAATTTACGGGGCGTATTTGTCCCGCTCCATGTGAAGGTTCTTGTGTTTTGGGAATTAATGAATTGCCAGTAACGATAGAGGAAATAGAAAAAAATATTATAGAAATCGCCTTCGAAAAAGGATATGCACAACCAAAAATCCCAAGTGTAAGAACAGGAAAAAAAGTGGCGGTTATCGGTTCTGGACCTGCAGGATTAGCTGCTGCACAAATGCTCAATCAATTCGGACATCAAGTGACCGTTTTTGAAAAAGATGCAAAAGTTGGAGGATTATTGCGATTCGGTATTCCTGATTTTAAATTAGAAAAAAATATTGTTGAAAGAAGAGTGAATTTAATGGAAGCGGAAGGAGTTGAGTTTAAAACCAATACTTTCGTGGGAAAAGACTATTCTTCAGAAGAACTTCATCGTAATTATAATGCTATTGTTTTAGCGATGGGAAGCACAACTCCACGAGATTTACCCATTCCGAATCGTGATGCAAAAGGCGTTTATTTCGCAATGGAATTCCTAAAACAATCCAATCAAAAAGTAAGTAATTTACCTTTTGATACAGAAAACATCGATGCAAAAGGCAAAAAAGTTGTCGTAATTGGTGGTGGAGATACCGGATCAGATTGTATCGGAACCTCTAACAGACAAGGTGCAGCAATTATTCATCAAATTGAAATCATGCCTACTCCACCGATTTCTAGAGATGAAACAATGCCTTGGCCAAATT
This sequence comes from uncultured Frigoriflavimonas sp., assembly GCA_964292185.1. Classification (GTDB taxonomy): domain Bacteria; phylum Bacteroidota; class Bacteroidia; order Flavobacteriales; family Weeksellaceae; genus Frigoriflavimonas. Next base: position 8,798 of record CAXYUO010000029.1, on the reverse strand, counting down.
TCCCTATGGTTCTAAAAACCACTACTTCCCATGAAGAAGGAGCAGAAAGGAAATGGTCGGTAAACGCCAAAGAATTTTTGAAAGATGAAAATGGAAATTTAACAGCATTGAGATTGGTAGAAATAGAATGGACAAAAGATCCGGTTTCGAAAAGATATGTTTCTTTTGTGGAAAAACCAGATTCAGAATTTCTATTAGAGTGCGATTTGGTCTTTCTAGCAATGGGTTTTCTTCATGTAGAACAAAAAGGAATCGTACAAGATTTAGATGTAGAATTAGATCCGCGAGGAAATTTAATTGGTAATAATAGAGAATACAAAACTAATCAATCTAAAATATTCGGTTGTGGTGATGCCAGAAAAGGACAAAGTTTGGTAGTTTGGGCAATAAACGAAGGACGAGAATGTGCGCAAAATGTGAATGTATATTTGAGTTAATATTGAGTATAAGTTTCAAAAATTTTCCCATTTTTTTGTTGAATTATGTTTAATAAAGAATTAAAATCTAAATTAAATTTAAAAATAAAGTTGATACTTATAATAGTTTTCATCACAATTTTTAATGAAAATTTCTCTGCACAAACGCTATTATCCATCTATTTTCCTGTAAATAAATCAGAACTAAACTCAATTTCAAAAGCTAAATTAGACAGTTTAGCAGCTTTGAAAACCAATCTTACTTTTAGAATTTTTGGAAATGCAGATCCAACTGGAACTACAGAAGCAAACAAAATTTTATCTGATAAAAGAGCAAAAGCTGTACAAAATTATATGCAAACTAAATTGGGAAACAATATCAAAATCGGAAATTCCATTGGTTTGGGAGAGTCTAAGCAAATCAATGATAATTCAACAGAAATTTTAAAACAAAAAAATAGAAGAGTAGATATTTTTATCGAAAGAAAATTTGAAAAGGGTGAAAAAATCAGCCGAAAAGAATACCCTAATTTTATAAATGTAAAAGTAGAATTGATGAAAGTGAAAGATACTTTCTCGCTTCCAGATGTTAATTTTATTGGTGGTCGGCATTTTTGGTTGCCACAAGGTTTTGTTCAATTAGGAGAATTAGCAAAAAAATTAAAAACAAATCCTACTTTAATTGTAGAACTTCAAGGTCATATTTGCTGTGATTACGAAAATTTTGATGGAGAAGATACAGATTTGAAAACCTATAATCTTTCTTGGACAAGAGCAAATGCCATCAAAGAATTTCTTTTGATACAAGGAATCGCCGAAAATAGGATAAAAATAATTGGTTTAGGACATTTAAATCCTGTAGTTTATCCTGAAATTTCAGAAATGGATATGACCCGAAATAGGAGAGTGGAGATTATGTTGATAGATAAATAAAATAGTTTTTTTTATAGAATATTGTTGTGCAAAACGTAATAAATTAATTCTACTGAAGTTTTGCTACCCGTTTTCATTCTCAAATTTTTCTTGTGATTTTCAACTGTATGATAAGATATAAATAGTTTTTCGGCAATTTCTGGGCTATTTTTTCCAAGAATCATTAAAGATAAAATATCGCGTTCTCGTTTGGTAACATTGGCTTTATTGATGAAAACATCGGTTTTTTCTACAATTGCTTTGTAAAATGGTTTTTTAGAATTGGTTGTATCTATCATCGTCATTACTGGCTGATTCACAATCGAAAAATGACTCAAATCACTTACCACAACCAAAGAACTTAAACCACGACCATCTTTGCAATAAATTATTTTTGGAAATTGAATGACCATCCAACGGAATTCACCTTTTGTATTTTTTATCCTTGAATAAATATTAAAACGATAACTTTTTCTTTCAGAAACAGGGATTTTTCCTAAAAATTCTAACATATTTTTTAAGCCAGCCAGAAAATAGATATAATCTTCTTCGTGCATTATTTCAGCCAAAAACTCGGGTTCATATTGTTTCCATTCATCTTTTTCGAAACTTGTTAATTCATGGATGTTATCGCTGGTTTTAAAAATCGACATATTTGAATTATCTGGAATAAACCAAAAATAAGGTCCGATTGCATATTTTGAAATGTATTCGATGTCTTTTTCAAAAACCTTAGCAAAATCTACTTTTTTTTGTAATCCTACCTTTAAATTTTGAGAGAACTCCCCAAATTCTACTGGCTGAATTTCAGAATCACTTTTCATTTTTTTTATTTTAAAATAATTACTCTAAAAATGATAGATATCTACTATTTCTTTTAAGTAGAATTTATGACATATTTACTTAAACAAATGTAATGATATTTTTTATTAAACAAAAGTGAATTATTTATAAACTATCTATTGTCAAATAGTTGAATAGTTACAAACTTCATTTTTTACTTTGTTTTTATGATAATTTTAATATTAATAAAAAAAACAGGAAAAACACCCATGAAAAAAAGGGGATTATACTGAAATAAATTTCCTCAAACTATTGAAACTTTGTATTACGAAATTCTTAAACCATTTTATCTAAAAACTAAAAACCATGAAAACTAAAATTATCATTTTATTCTTTTTTATTTTCTCTCAATTTGCAATTGCGCAGAAGAAAGGAGTACTTTCTGGACCAAAAGTAATCACATCTTGCCAATGTTCCAATTTAGTGGTTTATCCTTATTTTTATTATCAAGATCCCGATTTGCGAAACAATTCTAACCTCTATCTTCGGTTTGATTTTCATCATAAAGGCATGAAATGCATACCAGAATTTGTAGGAAGCATTACCATTTTTAGAAGTGAAACTATTAAAGTTACCATTCCTCTAAATACATTAACTTCCTATGTTGATACCGAAAATCAGAGAATTTTCGTGATTACTCCATTGTCTTTGCCCAATTCTTTCCGACCAATGACAGTTGGCGGAAATTATAAAATCACCTATTCCTTAAGATATGGTACTACTTCGGTTTGTCCTGCTTCAAGTTCGCAGATTATTCGATTTCAAACTTCAGAACCTATTTTATAATTTTTAAAAATAAAAAATCATGAAAAATTTAATTAAATCCACAAATTTTAAAACAAGAATTGTGTTATTCTTTATTTTAATTTTTTCTCAATTTGCATTTTCACAATTAACAAATCCTGGAACTGCAGATGGACCAAGAGCTGTGATACCAAGTCAAGCTGGACCAAGAGTTAAAACTCCAGTAATTACAAGACCAGAACTTAAAGCTTGCAATTGCAACCCAAATGGTTTTAATCCATTTTCATATTCCTACGAAAGTGAAAATTTAACAGTGATGACAGAACATCAATTTGAAGTAAAATGCAATATTCCTTTTAAATTAGATGGTGGCTATAAATGTGATTACAGTTCAAAAATATGTGCTGTAAAATTCAAAGCGGAGATTAAAAATGGTGATGGAATTGTGATTAAAACAATCAATCCATTTACTTTTCCGATGGTAGAAAAATTTTCAGCAGCTGGATTTTATGTGGTAGAAATAACCCCGATTTGTGGTGGAATAACTTGCGAAAAACCCAGATTTCATTTTAATGTGAAATGTGACGAACCACAAGCTTGCAAATGCAGTGGAACTCAAGGTTGGGTTGGATTATCGGCAATAATTGATGGTAAACCTAAAGCTTTGAAATGTGGAGTTTCTTTAACAATAAAACAATCTCAAAAATTTGGAATTAAAGGTCAATACAAATGCAAAGGAAATTGCGATACGGTTTTAAAAGGCAGCATCGTAAATGAAACAACGGGTGAAACTACCAATTTTGATTCCATCAATTTAGATGGTAATCCATTAAATTTTCCAAATCCGGGTAAATATAAATTAATCATCACACCAGTTTGTAAAAATGATAAATGTGAACCTTGCATAATTTATGTAACTGTTTATTAGCAAGTTATATTAATTAAAATGAAATTATTTTCTATCATATCGCTTTTATTTCTAATGGGTTGCGCCATTTTACTAAACGGAACATCTTACATTGGTGAAGAACGAATATTCGGGAAAACCTTTGATAATTCTTTTGAAATTTTAAGAAGAGATGCCGAATATTGGGAACCTTCTTGGGAATTGGGAATTGCTGTGCAACCGCATAAAGATGGAAGAATAAAGGGAATTAGATTGAAAAATCCTACGCTTGGATTCATCCACTTGTCGGTTTGGGATGCAGAAACGAAAACGGTAATTAAAGGTTTTAATGTTGATAACAGAGATCCTTATAAAGAGAATTTCATTTACTGCGAAATTCCGATTACGGCAGGGAAAATTTACTATGTTACAATCAATGTTCGCCAATATTATTATTACGAATTGCCCTATTACAGACCAATAGCATTAGAAAATCCAGACATCAGTTTTTTGTATAGCGTTTATGAAGAAACGCCTTATCAAAGATTTCCGCAGAATACAGTTTCCAATATTTACCATGGACTGATAGATTTGGATGTAGATTTTAAAATTAATTAAAAAAAACAGGAAAAACACCCTAAAAAAATAGGGGTTTGCACTAAACTATTTTTTATCAAATATTTCAATCTTTGTATAATAAATTATCTTAACTCTAAAAACCTATCCAATGAAAAAACTTATCGTTTTAATACTCATAAGTTTCAGTTTTTTTGCAAAATCTGCAGTGAAAAATTTCACCTCTTTTCTTGCTGATAGAAACTCCATCACCATCGATTTTAAAACAGGAAGTGATAATCTCGATCATCGCGACTATCAGAAAAATGTGGACGTAAGAATTAAAATCAATGGAAAAGCAGATTTAGTTTTAGAAAATGTAAACAAAGGCGAAAATTGGCCCAACAATTCTGTGAGAAGAATAGTTGCAGATTTACCAGATAACATTATTGTGCAAGATATCTACAGTATTGCCGTAGATCGTGGGAATGCGAAAGGTATGTGGAATAATGTAGATGGAGCAGGTGCAGATAATTGGAATTTGGATCGATTGACCATCAATGCTAACATTATGGAAAACGGCGTTTCCAAAAAATACCTTTTGGCAGATTTAAAATCCAATAGACCGCCGCTTTACCGTTTCGTATATGAATTAAGAAGGAATCCTTGTAGCAATTGTGGTTACACCTATACTCACATTTTCAAACACGAATATGTATCTACAGATCCTACTGCAATTACAACCACTCCGATGTTGGCAAAATTAACCTTCACCATCGGAACTGGTGGAGATAATTTAGAAGGAGGAAATAATAATGTGGATATTAAAATTCGGATGAAAGACAGTCCGACAGTTTATGTTGTCCGAAACATCAATGCGAGTAGAAAATGGGACAATTTCACAGAAAAAACCAGAACGATGGACATCACAAATTCCTTAAATATGAATCTTGATAACATCAAGGAAATAGAAATCCGTCATACTGGAGGAGGTGGTTTTGCAGCAGATAATTGGGATGTAGATAAAATTTTTATCAGCATTTCCAAAGACGGCGTTACCAAAAATTTAGTAGATAAAGTTGGTGCACCAATTCAAAGATTTACTGGCGATAATAGAGCTTTGATTGTAAGGTTTTAAACAATAATAATTAAAAATACAAATGATGAAAACAATATTATCAATAATTTGCATTCTACTTTTTTCTATTACTAATGCTCAATTTATCAAAAATCTTGGTAAGAAAGCTCAAAAATCTGCAGAAAGAGCTGTAGAAAGGAAAGTAGAACAAAAAAGCACAAAAACCACGAATGAAGGAATGGATGTGGTTCTTGGTAACAAAAAATCCAAATCTGGCTCAAATTCTAGTGCAAGTTCTTCAGAGAATTCTAGTTCAAGTGGTAAATCTTCTTCTGGGAATTCCGATTTTGTTTCTGGAAATAAGGTTTTGTTTGAAGAAAATTTCAAAAATGATGCAGAAAATGATTTTCCTGTAGAATGGTTTACCAATAGTAGCGGCGAAATAAGAAGTTTTAAAGGAAAAAAATGGCTTCAAATTTCGGATAAAGGAAGTTTTACACCCATAAAATTAAACGCACTTCCAGAAAATTTCACCTTTGAATTTGATGTTACAACTACCGATAATTTCAACTTTTATTCTACCCCACTTTCTGTAGTTTTTACCGAAAAGAAAACGAAAATAGACCAGATTTGGAATCCTGTTACCAAAAGAAATGAAGCCGTTATTTTTAATGTTCATCCCTCTAATTCATTGAAAGGAACTGGTGGAAGTGAGGTTTTGGTGCTTGTTGATAAAAAGCAATTTATCAAAAATAAAGTAGATGTTCCAATTTTTACCAAAACAAATAATACAGTTCGTGTTCAAATTTGGCGACAAAAAGATCGATTCCGAATGTTTGTAGATGGGCAGAAATTTTGGGATTTACCGTCTGCATTTGGTGAAGCCAATTACAACCAAGTGATTTTCTTCATCGGAACATATAAAAATACGACGGATAAATGGTTTATTTCTAATATCCGTTTAGCAGAAGCAGGTGAAGATCTTCGCCATCAATTGTTGGATAACGGAAGTTTCAGCACCAATGAAATTCTTTTTGACACCAATAAAGCCGTCATCAAACCTTCGAGTTTTAAAGTTTTAGATGATTTAGGAATTGTTTTAAAAGAAAATCCGAAAGTAAACATCAGTATTACAGGACACACCGATAATGTTGGAAAAGATGACGCTAATCAAAAATTATCAGAAAATAGAGCAAAAGCAGTTGCAGAATATTTCAAAACTAAATTTAAAATCTCTGCTTCAAGGTTAGAAACCTACGGAAAAGGTGCATCTGAACCATTAAACGGAAACACTTCTGAAAAAGAGAAATCTCAAAATAGAAGGGTAGAATTTGTGGTGATTAAATAGTTTTCAATTACAATTTAAAATAAAATTTTATGCATATCCGTAAATAGTAATAAGTCAAAATTCTCTGTGAACTTTGGTAAGTGAAACGCCTCTGCGAAACTCAAAATCAACATAATTATTAAAAATCTTTGCGTATTCTGCGTTCAAAATTTTTATATGAAAATAAACAGAAAAAAAAATAAAATATTAACAATATTCGTACGAACAAGGGTTCAAATAGAGCAGAAATCAAAATTTATTAAAACACAAAAAAACAATTTATCATGAAAAATTTTAAAGCAATTACAGTTTCAATTTCAGTACTCTTTTCAATATTTTTAAGTGCACAAAATGAAAAAGGATTTTACGCAAGTGTCAATTCGGGTTATAATATTGGTACAGGAAATGTTGATTATTATCAAGCAAATGTATTAGGTATAATTAATTCAAACGAGTCCTCTGCTTCAGTTAGTAGTTCAGAATTAGTTAGGGTAAATTTGGGAAAAGGTTTGAACGCTGGAATTAATTTTGGCTATATGTTTAATAAAAATATAGGGTTTGAATTGGGTGGAAATTACCTTCTCGGTGGCAAAATAAATGGTTCTTATACGAGTTATACTGGAGATTATCTCAATAGCGAAGTTTCTGCTAAAATGCTTCAAATAAAACCTTCTCTTGTTTTTAGAAGCGATTTAGAAAAAATTAATCCTTATGCAAAAGTGGGAATGATTATTGGTTCTGGAAAAATTATCAACATCACAGTAGAAAAAGACGGTGCTGATTTGGAAACTCGAACATTAGAGTTAGATGGTGGAATGCCAATTGGTTTTCAAGCAAGCATTGGAACTTTGTATAAATTAAATGAAAAGTTATCAATTTTTGGAGAATTGAATTTGGTAAACCTTAATTATGCTCCAAAAAAAGGACATATTACAGAAGCCACGTTAAATGGTATAAACCAACTTCCAACTTATGCAATTTCTGATAAAGAGATCGAATTTACAAGTTCTTTCACCAATACAGGAGCACCATCAAATCCCAATGCTCCATCCAAATCTCCAATAGTGGATTTTTCCTTCAATAGTTTTGGTTTAAACGTAGGCTTGCTTTATCAATTTAAATAAACCGTGTTTAAAAGTCAATACTTCGTTAAGAATACATTTAACCTGTTGAATATCAGGCAAATAAGTTAAAAAAAACTGGGCGGAAAAATAGGATAACTCGTTGAAATTCATTAATTTAGAGGAATAACAACAAACTTCTATTTGTGAATTTCTCCGAGTTATCCAGTATCAAAAAATATTGTTTTTATTGCACTTTTGCAAATGAAAAACGTAAATGTGAAAAGAAATAAATTTTAAGAAACATCTGTTTTTACTTTTTTTGAGTATCAAAGGAAAAATAAATTTCCTCCAATTAGAACGTTATGGAAAACTAGATGAACAGACTTTTCGTAATAATTTTGAGAATGAATTTCAATTTTTGGAGTTTAACAAAATACTGATTAAAGAAAATTGCAGTGCAAATTTGGCGATTGCTTTTGACCCAAGTTTTATTTACTCACTTATATTTATTTTTTTATGGAGTTCGTGATGTGCTTCGCAATTCAAAATCGGGCAAGAAAACACCTGGAGTTGGTTATTTTTGGAGTGGTTGTGCAGGAAAAACTAAATGGGGTTTAGAAATTGCAGGTTTGGCTGCAATTGATATTGAGAATCATTCTGCTTTTCATCTGGAAGCTGTACAAACGGTAGGTTTAAAAGAAGATGAAACGTTAGTGAGTCATTATTTATAAATAATTTTGGAGAGAAAATCAGATTTAAAAGAAATTTCAAATGTGTTATTGGTAGATGCCTATTTTTACGTATCAATTTTTATTTTTTTAAGGAATTCGTGATGTGCTTCGCAGTTCAAAATACACTTTCGTTAACCCGTTGGTAAATGAGGGTTTTACGGTAGTTTCGAGGCTTCGAGATGATGCAGATTTGAGATATATTTTTACTGGTGAACAAAAAAAAGGCAGAGGAAGACCAAAAA
>CAXYUO010000028.1:0-16995 GCA_964292185.1 uncultured Frigoriflavimonas sp. | reverse complement strand
GTAGAAGATGTGGTAAAATCAGATGACGAAAAGCAATCATAATTAATTTTTAAAACATAAAACTACCAAGTGTTGAAAATTTTCAACACTTGGATTATGCTTTTAAGGAAATTTACTAAATTTGTAAAAAACTATAAAATATGTCTCACGGATTATTAAAAGGAAAAAAAGGAATTATATTTGGCGCACTAAACAACCAATCTATCGCTTGGAAAGTTGCAGAAAGATGCCATGAAGAAGGTGCAGAATTTATTCTATCAAACGCACCAATCGCAATGAGAATGGGCGAAATAGACGAATTAGCTAAAAGCACAAATTCTGATGTGATTCCTGCAGATGCAACTTCTATGGAAGATTTGGAAAAACTTTTTGCTCATGCCGAAGAAAAATTTGGCAAAATAGATTTCATCCTTCACTCTATCGGAATGTCCGTAAACATTAGAAAAGGTAAATCTTATACCGATCTTAGCTATGATTTCTTAGAAAAAGGTTGGGATGTTTCTTCCGTATCTTTACATAAAGTGATGAAATCGGCTTGGGACAAAAATATTATGAACGAATGGGGTTCTATTTTGGCTTTAACTTATATTGCAGCACAAAGAACTTTCCCGAATTATAATGATATGGCAGATAACAAATCTTATCTAGAAAGCATTGCAAGAAGTTTTGGATATTATTGGGGAGAAAGAAAAGTACGTGTAAATACGATTTCTCAATCACCAGTTATGACAAAAGCTGGAGCTGGTGTAAAAGGAATTAGCGGATTTTTCAATTTTGCAGATGATATGTCGCCTTTAGGAAATGCAGATGCTCTAGATTGCGCAAATTATTGCGTTAGTATGTTCTCTGATTTAACAAGAAAAGTAACCATGCAAAACCTTTTCCACGATGGTGGATTTAGCAATACTGGTGTTTCGCAAAAAATTGTAGATAAATTTGAAGATTTAACATAGGTTTTTACTTTAACCTTTTTACTTCACCCTTTTTACTTAAAAAATATGTCCTATTATCCACATACCTCAATTCCAGATTATTATAATATAGATGCACTTCTATCCGAAGAACATTTATTAGTTCGTCAATCTGTACGAGATTGGGTAGATTCTTTTGTGATGCCTGTCATAGATGAAGCTGCACAAAATCATACAGATATTCCAAATTTGATGCAAGAATTAGGAAATATTGGAGCTTTAGGACCTTATATTCCAGAAGAATATGGCGGTGCAGGTTTAGATCAAATTTCTTACGGATTACTTATGCAAGAATTGGAACGTGGAGATTCTGCGGTTCGTTCTGCAGCTTCTGTACAAAGTTCTTTGGTGATGTTCCCTATTTTTGAATACGGATCTGAAGAACAAAAAAAGAAATATCTTCCACATTTAGCAGCTGGAACAATGATCGGTTCTTTCGGATTGACGGAACCAAACCATGGATCAGATCCAAGTTCTATGGAAACTCATTTTGTAGACAAAGGCGATCATTATTTATTGAATGGAGCAAAAATGTGGATTACCAATTCCCCAGTTTGCGATATTGCCGTAATTTGGGCAAAAGATGAAGAAGGAAAAGTACGTGGATTGATTGTAGAACGTGGAATGGAAGGTTTCACAACTCCAACTACAAATAACAAATGGAGTTTGAGAGCATCTAAAACTGGAGAACTCGTTTTTTCTGATGTAAAAATTCCGAAAGAAAATATATTACCTAATGTTTCTGGTTTAAAAGGACCATTATCTTGTTTAAATTCAGCGAGATACGGAATTTCTTGGGGCGTAATTGGAGCTGCGATAGATTGCTATTGCACTGCAGTTCAATATGGAAAAGAAAGAAAACAGTTCGGGAAACCGATTGCAGGATTTCAATTGCAACAGAAAAAATTGGCAGAATTTCTTACAGAAATTACAAAAGCTCAATTGCTTTGTCTTCAATTAGGAAACTTAAAAAATGCCCACAAAGCTACACCTGCACAAATTTCTATGGCAAAAAGGAACAATGTGAAAATGGCGATTGACATAGCCAGAGAAAGCCGACAAATGCTTGGTGGAATGGGAATAATGGGCGAATTTCCGATGATGCGACACGCTGCAAACTTAGAATCCGTAATTACTTATGAAGGAACTCACGATATACATTTGCTGATTACTGGAATGGATATTACTGGGATTAATGCTTTTGGGTAATTTGAAATAATGAATCACAAAAATGCTTTTTTATTAGGTTTATCGATTGCAACTTTAACCTTATTGCTTACAATTTTCTATGATTTTGTAATTGATGATTCTTTGCAAAGAACAAAACTTTCTTATTTGGTTTTATTCATTGGTAATTTCATCATTGATTATGCTATTGCTTTTTTTGCTTTAAAGAATATGAAGAAGAAATAGCTTTCACTTTGTCATTCCGAAGGAATCCTTTTGCGTTAGATTCCTCCGGAATGACAAAATTCTTTCAATATTCAATTTATATATTAAATCAAAATATCTACTAAATTGTTAAATTACTTAAAAAATTTATTTTCCAAAAAAGACGAAGACAAATTAGTTAACATTTTGAAATATCCTGACAAAATAATTGTAGAAACTTATTACAAAACAGATACTGGAATTTTTGTCAGAAGTTCGGATATTTCAATTTTATCAAATAATATTTCTGCTTTAGAAATCGGTCAAGTTGTTTTGAATCATCTAAATTTATGCAAATCAGGCATCAGTTATAAAAATTTTGATCACAAAAAAAGCGCTGAAAATTACAAGAAACTTACAGGTTTAAAAACTATCAAAGCACAAATGCTGAATTCTAAAAATATTTCAATTAGTTTAAATATAAACACTTACAAGTTTTTACCATATAAAAATGGTGGAACTACAGGGAATAATAGAGGATATACACCGATATCAGAATTTGAAAAAATTCAAGATAATTTAGATACTGAAAAATTAGGAGAAATAATAAATGAAATGTGGCAATTCTGCGATTAATTTTTACGCATCAACTTTAAAAAACACAGTTTATAGAAAATTAAAAAAAATTGATTATGACAAAAAATGAATTAAAGTTTTTAAAAAATTGGGAACGTACAAGAGAAAATGGTCGGTTACAATTTACGTTGAAATCAGGAACGATTTGGGGAATTACTTTAGGCACAATTATGACAATCTTTAATCATTTCCAATTTGATTTTGAATTGAGTACACTTTTCTTTCTTTTAAATTTTGTTATAAATTTTTTACTTGGATTATTTTTATATTATTTCCCAATCTGGCTTAGTAAAGATCAAAAATTTCAAAAATTAAAATCTAAGCATCCACTTTAAAAACCACACTCTCCACAAAACTAATATCCGGATTTAGAATTTCTAAAATTAAATTTTTGATAGAAACCATCGCATCTTCCAAGCTTCCAACTTTTATTTCTAAAGGTACTACTCCATTTTTTGCTCCAGCAAAATTCCAAATTCCTGTCTCAATTTCTTTTCCTTTGTAAGCTTCCAAATTTTGCAAAGCATATTGATAAATGCACAATTGCAAAGCTTGAACTTTCTCTTTATTCATCAAATAAACTTCTTTTTGCTCTTCTTTTATCGATAAAGAAAGATTTTTGGGCTTGCTGGTTTTGTAATCTATAATTCTTGTAACACCGTTCAATTCATCTACTCTATCAATATATCCGAAAAATAAAACGGGATCATTTTTCTCTTCATCTAAATAAAAAGGTACATTTTCAAAATTAGATTCTACAGAAATAAGTTTCAAAGTATTTCCCACTTTTATCAATCCTAAATCATACGAAAGCATATCTTCAATCACTTTTTTCGCAATCGATTTATGAATGTAATTCATGCTTTTCTCGTAATATTCTGCTTGATGTTTTAATTTTTCTATGGCATTATTGATAGCTAAATCTACTTTCAACAATGCAGATTTTAAATCTGTTTCTTCTAAATTTTTACCACAAAAAGGTTCATACAATTCTTGTAATGAATAATGCACCAAATTTCCATAATTTCGGGAAGAAAGTTCTTCTTCTATTTCATTACTTTGCCTTGTAGAAAGTACTTTCGACAAATAAAAATCGATAGGATTATACAAATAACTGCTCAAATGCGAAGGCGAAACTCTATTTTTCCAAAGTTCCAATTGCTCCAAAACTTTCTCCGTTTTTTCTATTTCAATTGGTTTTTCAATAATCGGATCCGAAGTATTTTCGATAATGGTATGTTGTAAATCGTGTGGACTTTCTATCTCCAATTGTGTAATGAACCTGCTCTTTTCTCCAGTATTTACACCAGAACTCAAAGCATTGTACATCATATACACATTTTCTGAATCTTGCAAAAGTCGGTAAAAATGATAGGCATAAATACTATCATTATCCAAAAAAGTCGGAATTTCGTGATGATTTCTTACATCAAAAGGCAGAAATGTATTTTGAGTATTTCCAAGTGGCAATTTTCCTTCATTAACAGAAAGCATAATCACGTTTTTGAAATTCAAAAGTCGGCTTTCCAAAAGTCCCATTACTTGCAAACCTTGCAACGGTTCTCCTTCAAAATCAATGGTTTCAGATTGTATAGATTGGCTCAACAAAACCTCCAAAATTTCCATATTAATGCGAACATCATACAAAGAAATCTGATTTTTAATTACTTTAAAAGCTTGCTCAAAATGAGAAATATTTTCATATAAAATATCATCTATTTCACTGAATTTCAATTGATAACAAAAGTTTTCCAACAATTCTAAAAATGAAACCGAACTTTCTGGCTGAAGTAATAATTGGTAATACGAAAGTGCTTCTAATTTCTCTTTTAAATTTTTAATGGAAATATAAACCACATTATATTCTTCCAAATACGACTTAAATTCTGCTACAATTTGTGCATCTTCATCATTATTTGGAAACTCTTCTAAAATCGCTAAAATATCTTTGTAATAATAAGAACTTTTCTTCTTTTCCAATTGTTTTTGCAATCGAAAAAGATGTTTTATCGCATTGCTAAAATTAAGATTTACCAAAGGAAATCCCATTGTAATATTTAGATTTTCTACATTATTCAATGCGTCTAAACTTGCTGGCAAAAGATTTTCGTCTAATAAAACGACAACGGTATCGGATAAATTTGGATCATCTTTTCCAAGAATTTCTGGTAAAATTTTGGTTTGAGAAATATTTCCGGCAACTTCAAACAGTTGTATGTTTTTCTTTTTGCTAAAATCTTCTTCTATCCAATGAAAGTTTCTGTATTTATTAAACTCTTTCCATTTCATAGTTTCTCGCAGAAATTTACCCGCTTTTTGTCGCTCATCATTTATATAATAAGCATCTGCTTGAAAAAAACATTGCGCTTTATCAACTTGAAGCAAACTTTTCATCAGCTTTTTTTCCACTAATGTCAAAGCGTTAAAACCGCAAAAAACATAATTTTCTGTAGAATTTTCAACAAAATATTCAAGATTTTTCTTCGCAGTTTCATGTAATAAACCAGAAGTTGCCCAATTTTTTTCTTGTAATTTTTGTTTTAAAATAGGCAGAAATACGCTCATATTTCTCCAAAAATTCAAATATTTTTTTCGTGGTGTATCTTCTTCATCACCTAAATTTTGCGCCCAATCTTTGATGCGTTCTTCATTGAACATATATTCTATCACTTCCTGATCGCTTTTAGAAAACTTCATCATATCGTCCCAATCTTTTAGCAAAGTTGGAAACCATTTCAAAAAATTGGCAAAATCATCTTTCGGTGTTAATGGTAATTCTTCATAAATAGAAAAAGCGAAAAGCCAAAGCGAAATTCCCTGAAAATGCTGCTTATCTGCAATTTTTTGAATGAGTTCTTCAATTGTTAAAAAATTCGGTAAAAATCCAGAATAATTCTTCTCTTCCAAAATTCTTTTAAAAAAAACAATCGGTCTTTTTCCGGGTAAAATTAGAGTGAAATTAGTTAAATCTGAATTTTGAGAAAGCAGTTCTGTGATTATTTTGTTGATGAATTTCATGGAAAGTAAAGTTGTGAAGTTGTTATATTTTCAAATTAACACATTTTCAAATTTTCAAATTAATTATTAGGAATTAAAATTCCCTTTTGATAAATATACAACCTTTTTGGTTTCAAAAAATTCTCCTTCAAATTCATTTTTAAGTTGATGAATTTCGCAACGTAAACCTTGCAATTCTTCGGCTAAATCTCCTCCTTTTAAATATAAAACTCCGTTGTGTTTTGTGTTGAATTGTTCTTTTTCAAATTTACCTTTCAACCAAAATAGAAATTCTGGCATTCTTGTAACCGCTCTGCTTACTACAAAATGAAATTTATCTTTCACTTTTTCGGCTCTTCCGTGAATTGCTTTTACATTTTTTAATCCTAATTCTTCAACCACAGCTTCTACAACCGTTATTTTTTTTCCGATAGAATCTATCAATGTAAATTGAGCTTCTGGAAACAATATTGCCAATGGAATTCCCGGAAAACCTCCTCCAGTTCCAACGTCCAAAATTTTTGTTTCTGGAGCAAATTCCATTATTTTGGCAATTCCTAATGAATGCAAAACGTGCTTTTCATAAAGAAAATCCATATCTTTTCTGGAGATTACATTTATTTTTTCATTCCATTCGGTATATACTTCTTGTAATTTTTCAAACTGATTTTTTTGAATATCAGTTAGTTCCGGAAAATATTTTAAAATTAATTCTAATGCCATGGTTAATATTTATTCTACAAAAATACTTTTCTTTAAAATGATTTCAAAATTGAATTTAAATAACAAAAAAATTGTAAAAAAAAACATTTTAGTACATGACAAAAATTTTAAACCACAAAAGGAGCAAAAGGAAACTACTAAAAATGGAGTTCAAAAGTTAAAATAAGTTTGAAAATATTTGACTTTCAACTTTTTTTATCCTTTTCAGTCTAAAAAAACATCTGTTTTTGTGACTTTAGTGGTTAATTTTTCACATTTAATTTTTTGTCATGTATTGAAAAAAAACATTTTAAATTTTATTTTAATTAGACCTAAATATTATTAAATTTTTATCTTTGCATTTTTACACATTCTTATGGAAAGATTATCAAACATGCTCAATAATTTGGGCTTTTCTCAAACTTTTGTAATGTCAAACAAGGCTAGAGCAATGAAAGCTGAAGGTATTGACGTAATAAGTTTAACTTTGGGCGAACCAGATTTTGACGTACCAGACAATATAAAATCCGCTGCAAAAAAAGCAATAGATGAGAATTTCAGTCATTATTCTCCAGTTCCGGGATTTTTAGAATTGCGAAAAGCGATTTCGGAAAAATTGAAAAGAGATAATGATTTAGATTTTGCTCCAAATCAAATTTGTGTTTCAAATGGTGCAAAACAAGCCATCAGTAACATACTATTTTCTATTTTAAATGATGGTGATGAAGTGATTTTGCCAGTTCCATATTGGGTAAGTTATGATGAAATGGTGAAAATGGCAGGCGGAAAATCTGTTTTTATACCATCGTGCATAGAAACCGAATTTAAAATGACTGCTGCACAACTGGAAGCTGCAATTACACCAAATACAAAAGCACTTTTGTTTAGTTCGCCTTGTAATCCTTCAGGAAGTTTTTATACCATAGAAGAATTGCGTGAAATAGCAGATGTAATTAAAAAGTATCCGAAAATCACGGTGATTTCTGATGAGATTTACGAATACATTAATTACGATTCTAAACACGCATCAATTGCCATTTTCCCAGAAATAAAAGATCAGGTAGCCGTAATAAACGGAATGAGCAAAGGTTATGCGATGACAGGATGGAGAATTGGATATTCTGCTTGTCCGCTTTGGTTGGCAAATGCTTGTGAAAAAATACAAGGACAAATAACGAGTGGAGCAAATACAATTGCGCAACAAGCATCTATAGCTGCATTAGAAGAAAATTCTTCGTATTATGAATATATGTTGGAAGAATTTAAAAAAAGAAGAGATCTTACTTTCAAATTGATGCAAGAAATCCCTGGTTTCAAAATTACATTACCGAAATCAGCATTTTATCTTTTTCCAGATGTTTCTTATTATATTGGTAAAACTTTAGATGGAACTTTAATAAAAGATGGTGACGATTTTTCTATGTTCCTTTTAGAAAAAGCACATGTAGGAAGTGTAGGTGGAACTTCTTTTGGAAGCCCAGAATGCATACGATTTTCTTATGCTGCATCTGAAAAAGAATTGGTGGAAGCGATGAGAAGGATTAAGGAATTGTTGGAGAAGATTAATTAAAGTTAAAAGTCGGGAGCTTGAAAAAAAATTCCATCAATAGAAATAAAATTTAACCTTAATAGATTTTATAAATCATTTAATTCATTTTGATAGACAAACTATCGTATCTTTGCAGTAGAAATTAACCAAAAAATATAAAAATTATGTCATTAGTTGGAAGAAAATTCCCAAATGTAGAAGTAGACGCTATTTCTGAAATGGGAGACAATTTAAGAATCAACATTTTCGAAGAAG
This sequence comes from uncultured Frigoriflavimonas sp., assembly GCA_964292185.1. GTDB lineage: Bacteria > Bacteroidota > Bacteroidia > Flavobacteriales > Weeksellaceae > Frigoriflavimonas. The sequence continues at coordinate 8,514 of CAXYUO010000028.1, read as the reverse complement.
CTACAAAAAATCAACAAAAAGTTCTATTGTTCTGGTATCCGAAAGATTTTACATTCGTTTGTCCTACAGAATTGCACGCTTTTCAAGAAGCACAAGCAGAATTTAAAAAGAGAAACACCATCATTATCGGAGCTTCTTGCGATACCAACGAAGTGCATTTTGCATGGCTAAACACGCCAAAAGATAACGGTGGAATTGAAGGTGTAACTTACCCAATTTTAGCAGATACACACAGACAATTATCAAACTTGCTTGGGATTTTAGACCAAGATTTTGATTATGATGAAGAAGGAAACGAATTCTACACTGGTGGAAATGTAACTTACAGAGCAACTTATCTTATCGATGAAGAAGGGAAAATTTTCCACGAATCTGTGAACGATATGCCTTTAGGAAGAAACGTACATGAATACATAAGATTGGTAGATGCTTACACTCACGTTCAAAAAAATGGTGAAGTTTGCCCTGCAAATTGGGAAGAAGGAAAAACAGCAATGAAAGCTGATAGAAATTCTACAGCAGAATATTTATCTAAAAACTAAAATAAAAATAATATAACAATGTAGCAGTGTAAAAATCTAGCAATTAAAACAATGATTTTCAAATTGTTACACTGTTAGATTAAGTAAATTGCTATATTGTTTAATTTTTTAAAAAAAAAATTAAACTTATGTATCAAGAATTAGCAGAAGATAATTTGCAAGAACTTGTTGCAGAAAACGCGCAAGTTGTAGTACAATACGGAGCAACTTGGTGTGGAAACTGCAGAATAATGAAGCCAAAATTTAAAAAATTGGCAGCTGAAAACGAAAGTATTCCTTTCTATTATGTAGATGCCGAAAAATTGCCAGAAAGTAGAAAATTAGCAAAAGTGGATAATTTACCAACATTTGCGGTTTTCAAAAATGGAGTTTTGGTGGAGCAAGCACAAACCAATCAAGCGGAAGTTTTGAACAATTTGTTCAATAATGCACAATAAATAATTCAAAATTATTGAAAGCCTTCCAGAGAAATTTGGAAGGTTTTTTATTAAAATAAAAAAAATATCATTTGACAAAAAATCAAATTTATAATTTGTTGAAATATACAGCTTTAAATTTTTCACCACAAAAGAAGCAAAAGTTTTGTGTTCTTTAAGATGAAAAAAAAAGAATACAAAAAAGAAAATCTTTAGATTTTCAAAACTTTTGTGAACTTTGTGAAGCTTATTATCAAATATTTAAAATTCATTAAAGTTGCTTTTGTACCTTTTGTGGTTTTAAAATTTCGAATTTCTATAAATTGTAATTTTTGTCATTTATTAAAATAAATACAATGAAAATACCTATAATCAGACAGTTTGTAAGAGAACAAACGGTAGAAAATTTAGAAAAAGCAGTAGAAGTTTTAGAGAGTTTTTCAGAATTTAGAGGAACTTCGGAAGAAGACCTTAATGTAGCTGGAGAATTGATAACCAATATGCTTGGAGCAATGGAAGTTCATGCAAATATTTCCAATGGAATGGCTGAAAAAGATGCTTTGAACGGCTTTGCACAGAAAGTTTTGGGATCTATAGATCAATAATTTTTTTTCAGAAAAAATAGAAAAGCAGAATCGAGAGGTTCTGCTTTTTTTGTTGAATTTATTGCCACGAATGCACGAATTTAATTAATTTTTTGACCTATCCCTTTGATAAATAAATTTTGCAAATTAAAACAGCATTAAACCATTGAAAATCAACAACACTTATATTTTCACTAAAGAACTTAGGCTATTGATTTGTAAATTGCCATCAACATTTATTTAAAGCACTTCTGATAATCAATGATTTATGATTATTAATAAAAGGGATAAGTCAATTAATTTTTAATATGATTATATTCGTGCATTCGTGGCAATTTTTTCGAATTCATAAGTGTATTTATATCACCTCCAAAAAACTCATCGTATCTACTTGATCTGCATAATCGTCTAATTTTGGATATTGTGCTTCTCCAAATTCTATAGATTTCAAACCTAATTCTGGTTTTGCTACGATGCATTGAATCTGCATCTCATTTTCAGAAATAAATTCCTGAACTTCATCTAAAGATTGATATCTGGAAAAATTTAAAACTGACAATGGTCCGAATAAAGAAGCATCTTCCTTGATCATCACAAAATTATTATCCCAAAAAAGATCTTTGTTTAATAGCAAAATAGCTTTGTGATAATCGTAATTATTGGCATAACTATTATGGTTGATAATTTCACTATAACCTACAAAATTTTCAAAAAATCGGTCTAATTTAAAACCTTCTGGAACGAATAATCGGGTTACATTTCTACATCCCAATCCAAAATAAGTGAAAATATCTTTTGCTAAAAGTTGTAGTTCTGCATCTGTTTCATTTCCACTGATTACAGCAATTGATGTTCTGTTTTTTCTGATGATGCTCAGTTTATTTTTAAAATAATACTCCAAATATCTTGCAGTATTATTGCTTCCAGTTGCAATTACGGCATCATAATCTTCTAGTTTTTCTGCGTATTCAATTTTCAATTTAATATCGGAAAAAGATTCCCATTTTTTTAATAGAAAAGGCAAAAGCACTTTATCTTTTGAAGATAGTTTTATAACTGCAATATGATTTGAAAGCAATACAGAAAACACATCATGCAAACCAACCAATGGAATATTTCCTGCTAAAATTAATCCTATTTTTTTTGAATTTTCAGAAATTCTGTAATTATCAAGCCAATTTTCAAGGTTTTTTTCTGTAAAAAGATTTGCCCAATTGATTAAACAAAATTTCAAATTTTCTTGTGCGAACCATCTATTTTCGATTTCTGCTCTTCTTAAAACGGCATCAAACTGTTCTTTTTCAGTTTCATTTAAAGTAGAATTTTCATTAAAATAATTTTTGATAAAATCTCCTAATTTAATAAGGGCAAATATTTGTTTTTTGGTGTTCATTATGGTCTGAATTAGCTATATTTTTTGTAATTTTGTGTAAATTTAAAACAATATTTAGCAATGGCTATAATAATTACAGACGAATGTATAAATTGTGGTGCATGTGAACCAGAATGTCCTAATAACGCAATTTACGAAGGTGCGGTAGATTGGAAAGCTTCAGAAGGAACTTCATTAGAAGGAACTGTAACTTTAAAATCTGGACTTACTGTAGATGCAAACGCTCCACAAGAACCAGTAAGTGACGATGTTTATTTCATTGTTACAGATAAATGTACAGAATGCATGGGCTTTCATGAAGAACCGCAATGTGCTGCAGTTTGCCCAGTAGATTGTTGTATTCCTGATGAAGACAATGTAGAAAGTGAAGAAAGTTTGCTTTCGAAAAAGAGCTTTTTGCATCAAGAATAAAATAAAATCTTTTTTAGAAAATTCTAAACTTTAAAAATTCAACTTACATCAATAAAATTAAAATTATACTATGAAAAAACATAATTTCAGTGCAGGACCATGTATTTTACCACAAGAAGTTTTTCAAAAATCTGCGGAAGCTATTTTAGATTTTAATGGAAGCGGACTTTCTTTATTAGAAATTTCTCACCGTAGCAAAGATTTTGTAGCTGTGATGGACGAAGCAAGAGCAATTGTAAAAAGATTACTAAACCTGAATGATGATTATGAAGTTTTGTATTTAGGAGGTGGTGCAAGTTTACAATTTGTAATGGTAGCTTATAATTTACTTTCTACTGAAGGAAAAGCGGCATACACAAATACTGGAACTTGGGCTGCAAATGCAATAAAAGAAGCAAAAAGATTTGGAAATGTAGACGTAGTTGGTAGTTCTAAAGAAGAAAACTATTCTTTTATTCCTAAAGATTATAAAGTTGGTTCAGAATACGATTATTTTCATTGCACTTCTAATAATACCATTTTCGGAACACAGATGAAACAATTTCCAGATGTTGATACTTTGATGGTTTGCGATATGAGTTCTGATATATTTTCTCGCCAATTAGACTTTTCTAAATTTGATTTAATCTATGCAGGAGCTCAAAAAAATATGGGACCAGCTGGAACTACAATGGTAGTTGTGAAAAAAGAAATCTTAGGAAAATCTGGTAGAAACATACCATCAGCTTTAGATTATGGAGTTCATATTGCCAAAGAATCTATGTTCAATACGCCTCCAGTTTTCCCAGTTTATGCATCTATGCTTACATTGCAACATTTAGAAAAAAATGGTGGAATTGCAGCAGCAGAAATTAAAAACAATGCAAAAGCTAAACTTTTATACGATGAAATAGATAGAAATCCTTTGTTTGAAGGATTCTGTAAAGAGGAAGATCGTTCTACAATGAATGCTAGTTTCAAATTGATTGATGAATCTAAAAAAGAACTATTTGATGCTGCTTGGAAAGAAGCAGGAATCAATGGATTGAACGGACATAGAAGTTTGGGTGGATACAGAGCAAGTATGTACAACGCACTTCCAATAGAAAGTGTAGAAGTACTTGTAAACGTGATGAAATCTATTTAAAATTTAAAAAAAACATAAATTTATATGAGAGTTTTAGCCAATGATGGAATTTCAAATTCTGGAAAAAAAGCCCTACTTGAAGCAAATTTAGAATTTTTAGATAACAGAGTTTCACAAGAACATCTTCAAAATTTTATTAATGAAAATAAAGTAGATGTACTTTTGGTGAGAAGTGCAACAACTGTAAGACAAGATTTAATTGATGCATGTCCTTCATTAAAAATAATTGGAAGAGGTGGTGTCGGAATGGATAATATTGATGTAGAATATGCTAGAAGCAAAGGATTACATGTTATAAATACACCTTTAGCATCAAGTAGATCTGTAGCAGAAATGGTATTTGCACACTTTTTTACGCTTGCAAGATTTTTGCATGAATCTAATAGATTGATGCCTTTAGAAGGAGATACTCAATTTAAACAATTGAAAAAATCTTTCGGAAATGCTGTAGAACTTCAAGGTAAAACTTTGGGTGTGATTGGTTTCGGAGGAATTGGGCAAGAAGTAGTGAAAATGGGAATTTCTTTGGGAATGAAAGTAAAAGTACTCACAAGAAAACCAACTACAGAAACATTATCATTAGAATTTTTCGATGGGCAAAAAGTAGATTTCACCATAAATTCTACGAATGATTGGGACGAATTTTTGAAAGACACCCAATTCATAAGTTTGAATACACCAAAAACCAATGAATATATTCTTGATTCTCCGCAATTTGAAAAAATGCAAGATGGAGTTTATATTGTAAATACTGCAAGAGGTGGCGTTATTAATGAAGTAACAATGGTAGATTACATTGCAAGTGGAAAAATTGCAGGAGCAGCTTTAGATGTTTTTGAAAACGAACCAAAACCAGAATTAGCACTTTTGATGAATTCTTCTCTCTCTCTTTCTCCACATTTAGGTGGAAATACATTGGATGCTCAAGAAAAAATAGGAGTAGAACTTGTAGATCAAATTATAGAAATAAATAAGAAATTATAATCCAAGAATGCCAATTTTTAAACCATTTCGTGGAGTAAGACCACAAGAAAATTACATAGAATGCTTTCCAACGCATCCTTTGGATAATTATACACAGGTAGAAATCAACAAAAAAGCTCAAGAAGAAAACTCATACGTACAAATGATAAAACCATACGTATGCAGTAAATCTAAAGATATAGATAGAAATTTAAGGAAAATTCGTACCAATTATGAAGAGCTAGTTTCTGAAAATAAATTGATACAAGATCATTCTTCCTACTATCTTTATGAGCAAATTTACCCTGATAAAACAGTTTTTCGTGGATTATTAGGATTGGCAAGTATAGAAGATTTCGTAGAAGGAAAAATTAAAAAACACGAAAGTACAATACCTCAGAAAAAAGCAAAACTAGCCCATTATCTTGAGAAAGTAAATCTACAAGCAGAACCTGTTTTGCTCACTTATTCTGCAAATCCTAAGGTAGAATTATTGATGAATCATGAAGAAAAAAATCTTCCAATATTTTGCTATAGAGATAGCAAAGACATCAAACATAAACTCTGGAGAATTGATAACCGACTGAAAATGCAACAGTTAAAAGAAGCTTTAGAAGGTATAGAAGCTTTTTATATTGCAGATGGACATCACAGAATTGGTTCTACATCATTGAATGCGAAATTGCAAAAAGAAAAAAACAAAAAACATAACGGTACAGAACATTATAATTTTGTTTATAGTTTCATTGTTTCCAATCAATCTATAAAAATAAATGATTACAATAGAATTGCAAAAAACTTACACGGATTATCTACTGCAGATTTTTTAAAAAAACTAGAAAAATCTTTTTTAATTCATGAAAAAGGAGAAACACCTTATTTTCCTTACAAAAAATTTCATATTTCTATGTATTTAGATGGTAAATTCTATTCTTTGCACGTAAAACATGAGTTAAGATCTGAAGAAATTAACATCAATCATCTAGATCATCATCTTTTAGATACATTAATTTTCAAAAATATTTTTGAAATAGAAAACACAGATAGTAGTGAAGATATTACCTATTTAAAAGGAAATTCTACTGTTGATGGTATTATTAAATTAAAAGAAGCTGTAGATAACGGAAATTTTGCAGCAGGTTTTGGAGTTTATCCGGTAAGTTTTAATGAAATTTTGAAAATTTCTGATAATAAAATTTCCATGCCGCCAAAATGTACATATATAGAACCGAAATTGATAACAGCACTATTAATGTACGACATGAAATAGTTTTCTAAGTTGAAACATTCTTCAAAAAGGAATTAAATGAAAAAATTACTATACTTGATTCCACTCTTTTTGGGTGGAATTTTATTTTCACAAAAAGCTGTAAGCGATGCAGATATGTTTAAAAAAATATCTGATGAAGTACTTTTAAACAGCAAATCTCACGAAGATCTTCGGGAATTGACGAAAGGTGTTGGTCCACGTTTCAGTGCAACTCCTGGTTATGAAAAAGCCGTAAGTTGGGCAGAAAATAAACTTAAACAATACGGAGCAGAAAACATTTATAAGCAAGAAGTTGTAGTTCCTGTTTGGCAAAGAGGAAGAGAATCTCTTCAAATAAAAACAGAAAAAGGAGGCTATAAAAGCATAAAAATGCTTGCTCTTGGTGGTTCTGAAGGTACAGATGGTAAAGATTTAACGGGAGAAATTATTTTTGTAAAAGATTTGACAGAATTTAATAAATTATTTTCTACAGACGTAAAAGATAAAATCGTTTTTTTCAATTTTGCATTCGATCAATCTATCGTAAATCCTGTAGAAGCTTACGATATTGCAGGAAAATATCGTTGGACAACACCTTCTTTAGTTAGCAGAAAAGGTGCAAAAGCGGTAATTACGAGATCTGCAACCTCAGCTTTTGATGATATTCCGCATACTGGAAGCATGTATTATGATAAAGACGAAAAAAATAAAGTTCCTGCAATAACTATTGGTGCAAAAAGTGCCGATGAACTAGAAGCTCTTTTGAAAACCCAGAAAGTTTTCGCGAAAATAAATACCACTTCTGGTACAAAAGGAACAGCCATCAATCATAATGTAATTGGCGAAATTCCTGGAAATTCTGATAAAAACGTGATTGTAGTTGCTGCACATCTAGATTCTTGGGATATTTCTGAAGGAGCACATGATAATGGAGCTGGTGTTGTGCATTGTTTGGAAGTTTTACGAACTTTTAAAACGTTAGGAATTAAAAATAAACATACCATCAGAGTTGTACTTTTCGCCAATGAAGAAAATGGAGTTCATGGTGGAGAAACCTATGCAGAACAAGTAAAAAAGAAGAATGAAAAACACATTTTCGCGATAGAAAGTGATGCAGGAGGTTTTACTCCACGTGGAATTTCTTTAGATATGATAAGCCAAAGAAGAAGAATTGTTTTCGGGTGGAAAAATTTATTTTTGCCTTATGGTGTTTATGATTTCGATCAAGAATATGCAGGGCAAGACATTGTTCCTTTAAAAAAATTAGGAGTTCCATTGGCAGAATTGGTTCCAGATATGCAAAGATATTTTGATATTCACCACACTTCCGAAGATACTTTTGAAAAAGTAAATAGACGAGAATTGATGTTGGGAGCAGTTACTATTGCCCAGATTGTTTATATGATTGATCAGAAATGGTAGATTTTTAAATAAAAATCGCCTACCAAATAGTAAGGCGAGCCTACCAATTATGTAGGCGAGCCTACCAAAAGTTTAGGCGTACTTACCAAATGTTTAGGCGCACCTACCAATTATATAGGTCAACCTACGTTATGAATAAGTGAGCATATAAAATGTTTAGGCATGCCTATCAATTATTTAGGTGAGCCTACTAATTATTAAGCTCGACCTACCAAATATTAAGGTGCAGTTATCAAAAAGCAATGAACGCAAATGAAAAATTTTTGCTAAATACGAAAACCTTACAATACATAATAAAAATCAATAGGAACGGACTTTAGTCCGTTTTTTTATGCAATATTGCTGTTGGCTTTAGCCAAATATAATTTCATGTTTTGGCTAAAGCCCGAGGAAATACAATTTGCGAAA
>CAXYUO010000027.1:0-17144 GCA_964292185.1 uncultured Frigoriflavimonas sp. | reverse complement strand
AGCAATAGATAGAATTGCCTTCCAAAATGAACTTCTATTTGTATTTACACAAAATAGCGTTTACGAAATAAATCTTGATAGCAACACCTCAAAAAGGTTAGCAACTTTCACCAAAGACATACAAATAACAGACGCAAAAACCATAGACGGAAAGTACTATTTCGCTTCTTCTAAAGGAATAATAATTCAGAGTTATCAAAAATCTACACAGAATGAAATCCCAAAATTATTCATCAATTCTGTATTTATTAATGATAAAAAAGCAGATTTAAATATAGAAAATGAGCTAAATCACGATGAAAATAATATCAAAATAAGTTACACCGTACTTTCTTTTATTCCTAATGAAAAATACAGTGTTTTGTACAGCATCAATGGTTCTAAATGGAACAAATTGGATGTAGATAGCAAAAATTTACTCTTATCGTCTTTATCTCCAAATAAATATGAAATAAAACTGAAAATAGACACAGGAAATGATTCTAAAATAGAAAAAATAGACTTCGTTATAAAAAAACCTTATTGGCAGAATACTTTTGCTTTAGTAGGATTTGGAATTTTTACTGGGCTATTATTTTATTTGATTTACAGAAGCAGAATTGCAAAAATAAGAAAGAGCAATCAATTGGTAATTGATAAAATACAATTAGAAAAAAACGTAAACCAATCTAAACTAAAAGCGATAAAATCTCAAATGAACCCGCACTTTTTCTACAATGCGTTGAATACTTTGCAGTCTTATATTCTATCCAACGAAAAGAAACAAGCGATAGATTATCTTTCTAAATTTTCTAGTCTTACAAGAACCATTTTGGAAATGACAGAAAAAGATGAAATTTTCATCAATGATGAAATAAAAGCATTGACATTGTATTTAGATATAGAAAAAGCCCGTTTTGAAAATGATTTCTCATACACAATTAGCACTAATTTCAATACAGAAATAGACAACCTGAAAATCCCAACAATGCTGCTTCAACCTTATATAGAAAACGCTGTGAAGCACGGACTTTTACACATAAAAGATGAAAAAAAACTAGAATTAATATTTGAAAAAACAGAAGAAAACCTGAAAATAAGCATTATTGACAACGGAATTGGCAGAAAAAAAAGCAGGGAACTGGACAAAATAAAAAACAAAAACCACAAATCTTTTGCAACAGATGCCACACAAAACAGAATAGAACTTCTGAATCAACTTAACAGCAACAATATCAGTATAGAATATATTGATAACGAAAACGATTTAGGATTTTCTTTAGGAACCAAGGTTGTTTTTATATTACCCATAATTTACTAAAATGAGAGCAATAATTATAGATGACGAACCAAGAGCAAGAGTAACGCTCAAACTATTATTGGCAGAATATTGCCCAGAAGTAGAAATTGTAGCAGAATGCGAAAATCTACCTGAAGGTATAAAAGCAATACGAAAAAACCATCCAGATTTAGTATTATTAGATATAGAAATGCCTGGACATAGCGGTTTAGAATTATTAGATTTTTTTGATGAAAACGAAGTCAATTTTTCCATTATTTTCACCACAGCTTATAGCGAATATGCGATACAAGCTTTCAGATTTTCTGCCGTAGATTATTTGCTAAAACCGATTAACCCAGAACAATTAGCAGAAGCAATCAAACGATTGGAAAAACAAAACTTGAAATTGGAGAATTTAAAACTCCTAAAAGACAATTTACAATCTTCTCAATTAACAAAAATTGCAGTTCCAGCTGGGAATTCTTTGTTGTTTTTAGATACCTCAAAAATTTTATTTATAAAAGGAGAAGGTGCTTATTCTGAAGTTTATCTTGCAGATGGTACAAAAAATTTGGTAAGCAGAAATCTAAAGAATTTTGAAGATATTATTTGTTTAGACTCACGTTTTGTGAGAGTTCACAAGTCTTATATTGCCAATCTTGATATGGTGAAAACCTATAACAAATCTGATGGTGGAAGTTTAGAATTTTTTGAAAGTAGCATTCAACTTCCTATTTCTAGTAGCAAAACGGAAGAAATATTAGATAGAATTCAAATTATAAAAAGGTGAAAATAGAAACATCAAAGCAAAACTTCTGAAAGATTAATGCTTAAAAAACTAAATTTTACCATGGTTTATAATTTCTAAATAGTATAACCATTAAAGTTAAACCTTTTCCAAAAAACCACATTAATCCTTGTGAATGACTTTTATCACTGATAAGTATCATTTCAAACTTGACTAAAATTGTTTCTATATTTGACTCAATAATTAAACAAAAAAAAATTAGTCATGAAAAAAGTTTTATTCTTATCCGCTGTTCTTTTAGCGGGTTTAGTTTCTGCCCAAAATTGGCAAGTAAGATTAAGAGGTGTAAGTGTTCAACCTAATGAAAAAGCAACTATCGGAATTATTGGTGGAGATGTAAATATTTCTAACAGTTTTATTCCAGAAGCAGATTTCACGTATTTCTTTAACAAAAATATTGCTGCAGAATTAATTTTGGGAACCACCAAACATAATGTGGTTGCAAAAAGTACTGCTTTAGGCGATATAGATTTAGGAAGCGTTTATCTTTTGCCTCCAACTTTAACTTTGCAATATCACTTTTACCCAACTGCAAAACTAAAACCATATATTGGAGCCGGTCTTAATTATACTATTTTCTATAGTGAAGGTAAAAATCCTGCTGCTGCTGTAACCAAAGTGGAATACAAAGACAATGTAGGATTTGCTTTGCAAGGTGGTGTAGATTATTTCGTAACCGAAAAATACTTTTTGAATTTGGACGTGAAACAACTTTTCTTGAAAACAGATGTAACCGTTTCTACCATTCCTGCAATTGGAGCAACAGTTCCAGCAGATGTAACCATCAATCCATTATTATTAGGAGTTGGTGTTGGTATGAAATTCTAGAAAATAAAATTAATTAAAATTGTAGCAGTTCGATTATTGATCGAACTGCTTTTTTTAACCTATTTTACTTTTCTTTTTTAGAATTTTTCGCTTCTTTTATCATAGAATCCAAATTTTCTTTTAAATCTTTTGTTTCTGAATCTTCTGAAGCATATAAAACATCATCTATTTTCCAACCATTTTCATTGACTAAAATTGCAGTATCACTCCATTTTATTTCTGGAGTTGTTGTAAGATTAACAAAATCTATAAGAACTCTCGCTTCGTTTTTGTCGATTTTAATTTCTTTTACAGCATAAGTTGTGTAAGAATAATTCCATTTGCTTGTCAAAAAATTGCCTTCAATCATGATTGGTTTATCAGTTGGAGAAGCACTTTTCGCTATTCTGGCTTCATCATCTTTGGTTATTTTCCTCACTGCATTTATTTTTTTTAATAAATCTTTCGAAAATAAATTTGAAGGAATAGAATCATAAATACCCATTGGTTTATCGTACAATTGAGCGAGTGTTTGATTGATTTCTTTCATTGCATTTTTATTAGAATCGCAGCTAAAAAGCTTCAAAGAAAGCAGCAAAATAAGGAAAGAGAAATTGGTGTTTTTCATCGGTTTTTTTTGTGGCAATAATATTTTCAAATTTTTGGTTTGAAGTTAAAAAAACAAACTTGGGTTCTATTTTCACGTTTCCCAATTGATCTTTAAAACCAATTTTGGTAGAATCTTGGTTGTAAAAAGAAACCCAAATATCATTTTTTTGAGCAAAAGAATTGCTGAAAACGAGTATTAAAAGGAGTGTTATTGCAATTTTTTTCATTTTAATTTGGGTTTTTATACATTGCATTGAAAAAAAAAAGGATAAATTCTAAAAACTAGAACGTATCCTTTTAAATAAAATTACATTAAAAATAGGAATTATCGCAAATTATTTACAAAGCTCCATTGCTTGTTGTGCAATTTCTATTTCTTCGTTTGTTGGGATTACCAATACTTTTACGCGAGCGTTTTCTACATTTATTTCTCGCAATTCTTTAGAACGAATATCGTTTTTAGAAGCATCGATTGTGATTCCTAAATAATCCATATCGGTACAAACTAATTTTCTCATTAAATTAGAATTTTCGCCAATTCCAGCAGTAAATACTATTGCATCTAAACCATTTAAAACGGCAACATAAGAACCAATATATTTTTTAATTCTGTATGCATTCATTTCGAGTGCTAATTGACATTCTGTGTTTCCTTTTTCGGCTTGAGCTTCTATTTCTCTTAAATCTCCATAACCTGTTAAACCCAACATTCCGCTTTCTTTGATGAGCAATTTGGTAACATCTTCTAATTTATATCCAAGATCATTGACGAGATAAAAAATCAAAGAATGATCGATATCGCCACTTCTTGTTCCCATGATTAAACCATTTGAAGGCGCAAAACCAAGACTGTGATCGATGCTTTTTCCATCTTTCACGGCGGTAATGCTGCAACCATTTCCTAAATGAACGGTAATAATTTTTGATTTTTCTTTTTTAATGTATTCAATGGTTCTTTCGGTTACATATTTATGACTTGTCCCATGAAAACCGTATAATTGGATATTGTGTTCTTCATAAAACTTATTAGCAATCGCATATTTCTTGGCAACAACAGGAATGGTATTATGAAAAGCCGTATCGAAAACCGCAACTAATTTCGCTTTTGGAAAAATTTGTTCTGTAAGGATAATTCCTTCCAAATTATGTGGATTATGCAATGGTGCTAAAGGAATTAAGGCCTTTATTTCGTTTTTCACTTCCTCATTAATCAAGGTGGTGTCAGAAAATGTTTTTCCACCATGAACTACTCTATGACCGATGATTTCTATTTCATCTGCATTTTGAATCACCCCGATTTTTGAATCTAATAAATGCTCGGCAATTTTCGTTAAACCCACTTTATGAGAAGGGATATCTAGAACCTCATCTAAATCTGTAACATCGGTTTTGTATTTAAAAATGGCATCTTTTGCACCGATACGTTCTATAATTCCTTGGCAAAGAACTTGTTCAGAAGGCATTTCTAACAATTGATATTTTATAGAAGAACTCCCTGCATTTATAATTAATATTTTCATTTAAAATTTATTTTGATTATTAAAGTTACACCAAAAAGTGCAATTATTTTTATTAAAAACCTTGCGCTTGAATTGCGGTAATGATTACGGTATTATAAATATCATCTACAGTACAACCTCTGCTTAAATCGTTTACTGGTTTATTTAATCCTTGCAAAACAGGACCAATTGCCAAAGCTTTTGTTTCTCGCTGAACTGCTTTGTAGGTATTATTTCCGGTATTCAAATCTGGGAAAATAAATACACTTGCTTGTCCTGCAACTTCAGAATTGGGTAATTTACTTTTCGCAACATTCATATCCACTGCTGCATCGTACTGAATCGGACCTTCTACTTTTAAATCTGGACGCAATTCTTTCACCAAATCTGTCGCTTTTCTTACTCTGTCTACATCTTCGCCAACTCCAGAACTTCCTGAAGAATAAGAAAGCATCGCAATTTTTGGTTCGATACCAAAAGCCAAGCTTGTTTCTGCTGAAGAAATCGCAATTGCAGCCAATTGATCTGCAGTAGGATTTGGATTAATCGCACAGTCGCCATAAACGGTTACACGATCTTCTAAACACATGAAAAACACGGAAGAAACCACAGAAACATCGGGTTTTGTTTTGATAAATTGCAAAGCTGGTCTAATCGTATGTTGCGTGGTATGCGCTGCACCAGAAACCATTCCGTCTGCATGACCTTTGTAAACCATCATACTTCCGAAATAAGAAACATCTTCCATTAAATCTTGCGCCATTGCAAGATTTACGTTTTTGTTTTTTCTCAACTCGTAATAAGTATTTGAATAATCTTCAAAATGAACCGATTCTATTGGGTTTATAATTGAAATGGTACTTAAATCTAAATCAATATCCAGTTGCGCTAATTTACTTTCGATTTGCGTCCTGTCTCCCAACAAAGTTAATTCTACTGCATTGGTATCCATTAATTGTTTGGTTGCACGCAAAACTCTTTCGTCGGTTCCTTCTGGTAAGACGATATGTTTTTTGTTAGAAAGTGCTCTTTTCAACATATTATATTGGAACATTCTCGGTGTAATTCCGCTTGCTTCAAAAGTAATTAATCTTTCTTCTAAAGCATCTACAGGAATAAATTGATTAAAATCTTGAATAGAACCTTTAATTTTAATTACATTTTCTGCGTACATTTTTGGTTGAATAGACCCGATTTTATTGGTAATATCATACGTTCCACCTTCCACAGAAATAATTGGAATTACATCTGAAAGCCCTTCAATAAGTTGAATAATCGGTTCTTCTGGTAATAATCCACCTGTTAAAATAACCCCAGAAATTGGCGGATAATTTGCGGAAATATTGGCTTGTAAAGCTCCCAAAATAATATCGGCTCTATCTCCTGGAGTAATTACCAAACTATTTTCCTTTAAATAAGTTAAGTAATTTCTCAATTGCATTGCACCTACAGAAAAAGCTCCGGCTTGGTTATTAATAAAGGATTCTCCAAATAAAATTTTTCCGTTCAGCACTTCGATAATTTCTTTTACCGTAGGATTTGCCATGGTTTTATTCATCGGAATAACACCAGAAAGCACGTCAGTAGGAAGATTTTTAAGCAAAGCATTTTTCACCAACGAAACATTTTCTGGTTGCACTTTATTGGCAGTTACCATCAAAACTTCTACACCGCTATTTTTAAAAGAATCATAAGCCATGTACAGATTGCTGATTAATTCATCTAAAGTTTTACCAACTCCGCTCGTAATTAATATTGTAGGAATTCCTAAATTTTTCGCAATTTGAACATTGATGTCCCATTCTATAATAGAACCTTCTCCAGAAAAATCGGTTCCTTCAACCAGAATAAAATCAAAACGATCTTCAATAGATTTATATTGATCGATAATTTTTGAGATCAATTCGTCTTCTTTATTTTCATTTTTCTTACGAATAATTTCACTTCTTGTGAAAGCGAACGTTTCTTCGTATTTCATTTCTAAATCAAAATAACTAAGAATGGTATCGATGTGATTATCCTTTTTACCAACGGGATAATCGTCAATAATTGGACGGAAATAACCAACTTTTGCAGTTTTGCCCAAAAGCATTTGCATTAAACCAATTGAAATGATTGACTTCCCACTTTTGGCTTCGGTTGTGGCAATATATACGGCTTTGTTCATGGAATTTTTATTAAGTAATGAACGGCAAAATTACGGAATTATAAATTCTCAAAAGACGATATTTTCTTAAATAAATATGATTTTTATTGGTGTTTTATCACAATTAAATCATTAAAACTTCTGATTATTTCATTTTAAGATAATTTACAGTTTTTCATTCTCTTTATTGGAGGATGGTTTTTGTCTTTTCACTAGTGTTTGTTGATGATTTTGGTGGGGACTTTGTTGGAGAAGGTCTTTAGTAAATAGATAATTTATAAAAACATAATATAATTTTAGATCGAAAAATCTAAATAATATACGCCTTCTTCTATAAGTGAAACTGAAATAGTATCCCTACCATATCTAACTAAATCTTCTCTTAGAATTCTTTCACCTAAAGGAATATTCAATCTTTCTCTGATATAAATTCCCAATTCATCTTTATGTGGAAAAGTTGCCAATTGTTTGGGGTATTTTATATCACTTCCTGGCAATGGTTGAGATCCTTCTAATCTACCTTTCATAAATATACCATCATCCCAAATAAATTCTATAACTTCTTTTAGAGTGCCTTTTCTTTTTTCCGGGTCTGGCTGCAGTGAGGGAAATAATCTAGGATACCTTCTTATATGTTGCATACGTATAGGAATACAGGCATCATTTGGACGTACGTTTGCATTTGCTAAACCCCAGTTTAAACCATGACCATTTTGAGTTTGACCAGTTGCAGGATCAAAAAGAATCATTTCACATATTTCTTTATCGTAAGTAACTTCATATTCCTCTTTTTCTTCAATATTAAATGTATTGCATTCTCTTGCTGAGTTTAAAATAATTTCAATGTAACCTTTCATTACATAAAGCTGATTTTCATCAACCTCAAGTAAAGTTTCTCGAAAATCATTAAAAAGACCATTCGAAGAAAAATTGGCTGAACCAATCAGACCTTTTATTGGAGTGTTTCCATTTAGCCATAAATAACACTTTGAATGACAAGCAATATCTGGATAATAAATTTTTCTATTTTCATTATGCAATGCGAGAAGTTGCTGATGAAGAAGAAATTTTTGATTTTCTTTTTGGAGACCGTAAATGATTGTACTTTTGAAAGGAAGTTCTTCTAATTTTCTTATTGGATCTGGACCTAAGAAACCACTCAATGCAATAAAATCAGTAGCTTGATGCGGAACAGATTCGAAAAATAATTTATGTAGGTTTTTGTAGTGTAACATATTTTGATTTAGGTTCGTTAAATTCTATAAAAAGTTCATTTTTTATTCTATATGTATTATCATCATTTGCAAAAATTTTACAAACTGTTTCAGCTATTAATTTAGAAAAAATTGGTGGCACCGCATTACCAATCATTTTATATTGGTCACCTCTTGAACCTAAAAACTCAAAATCATCATCGAAAGTTTGTATACGAGCTGCTTCGCGGACAGTAATAGAACGTGCTTGCTCTGGATCAGGATGAATATGTCTTAAACCATCTTTATATAAATGAGCTGGTATGGTGTTACTCGGTCTATCTTCACGGATAACATGATATTTGTGAAAGTTTGAATCTTTACCTGTTCTTTCTTTATAGAGTTGGATTAGTGCTTTACTCGTAATATACTCTTCCTTGCCACTTTTTATATCCTCTGTTAATAATCTAAATATCTCAATATCTCTTTCACTGTGTAATCTTGGTTCATGATTTTTAGGAAGTGTAACACCATTTAGTTTTATAGAATGAGAGTGTTTTAAATTGTTTTTACATGGAAAAATTTTTGGAAGGTTTTCAAAAGCAACTTTAGAATTAGTTGACTTTACATTAGCATTCTCCTTCATTATGGAGTAAAATCTTCGAACTTGTTTTGCGCTATTTTCACTTTTTTGTACACCAAAAATAATGACCCTTTTTCTTTTTTGGGGTACATTGTAGTAAGATGTATCAAATAGCGCATTAGCTCGCAAATTTTCAGTAAGATCATATCCTATTTCTTCAAATGCTTCGCGCACTCTTTTTACAATTGAAATCCCACCTGGTTTTGCAGATAAAATTCCTTCAACATTTTCAAAAACAAAAGCTTTAGGCTGAAAGTGAGAAACCATTTTCACATAACTTTCAAATAGAAAATTACGGTAATCGTCTTGCATACCATTTTCGTCTCTAACTCTTCCTGCCATTGAATATGCTTGACAAGGAGGGCCACCAACAATTAAATCTATATTTTGTTTTCCTACAATTTTATCAAGACCTTCACTCATTCCGAATTTTGGATCGTCATAACCAAAGATTAATTCTTCTGTTCGCTGTATATCGAAATGTAAAATATTATTTCGATCTATATCATAATTCCATTTTGCGTTCAATCTTTTTTTTAAAGTTTGAACAGTTGGAAATTCCCAATCTACTGCTGCCAAAGTTTTATATTTTCCAGTTTGTAAAAAACCATCAGTTAATCCTCCACAACCAGCAAATAAATCAATAACATTATATTTCATTATTCAAATGTTTTAAAAGTTGTTCTCCAAGTATTTTACCTAATAATGGTGGCACAGCATTCCCAACCTGTCTATACTGTTCGGTTTTGTTTCCTAAAAATTCAAAGTCATCTGGAAATGACTGTAATCTTGCATTTTCTCTTACACTTGGAACCCTATTCCATTTATAATGAAAATGATTTCTGTGTCCAGTATCAATTGTTTTTGAAGGCTTCTTACTGTGGTATCTTGTCCAAGCTTCATTAAATTTCCGCGAATCTCCAACACCTTCAGGTAAATCTTTATGATTTCCACCTTCAGGAACTTGAGATATTACATTTATTACATGTTCAGTATGTTGCGTACCCAAATGATTTCTCAAAACTTTATTACCATTTCTCATCATCTTTTGATAGTTGCTAAAAGGCTTTTTGTCATATTGCAAATTTTCACTTCCAAGATCACTTACTAAGTCTGGTAAATCACCAATCGCATCTTCACAACCAATGTACTCTTCATCACTTATAACAGCCTTGGGAAATTCAAAATTTCCAAATTCCTTTTTCAACGCAACAAAAAACACTCGTTTACGTATTTGAGGAACACCATAATCAGGAGCAAAAAGTAATTTAGGATTACAATTGTAACCCATTTCATCACACAGTCGAATAATTTCTATTTTAGCTTTGCCGCCGTATAGATTTAGTAAACCAGGAACATTCTCAATAATTATCGCTTTAGGATTAAGCCGCTCAGCAAGTCTGAAAACAGAATAGAAAAGTGAGTTTCTTTCATCATTTTCGTTTCGTGTTCCTGTAAGTGAAAATCCTTGGCATGGAGGTCCCGCAATTACTACATCAATTTCTATATTCTTAGTTTCATTTACAATCTCATCAATTGCACTTTCTTTATGCAAATCAAGCTGTAAAGTCTTTGAATTATTATGATTCTTTTCAAATGTTCTTAGAGCAACTGCTGTATTGTCAACACCCAAAACCACATGAAAACCTGCTTGTTGAAATCCATATGAAAAACCACCGCACCCTGAGAATAAATCTACTGCTGTTAATTTATTTTTCATTTCTAAAGTTTTTATATGTCAATTTTTTTAATTTGTATCATTTTTTTTCTGAATATTCTCATCAAAAAGTTCCTTAATACCTATCTCAAATGCAATCGCAATCTTCTCAATCAATTCGATAGAAACATTTGTTTTACCTTTTTCAATTAAATGCATGTAAGCTCTATCAATATTTGCTTTTAATGCAAGCTTTTCTTGAGATAATGATTTCTCTTTTCGTATCTCATAAATTCTCTTACCGAGCTTTTCTTTTACATTCATATTTTAATATTTAAACTGTTGTAAATTTTGTGTTTTGTAGTCAATACCACAACTGGCAATACACTACATTTTTTAATTGAGAGCTATTGTTTTGTAATTTTAATAAAACAATCATGCGTAACTTCATCGTTTTTATTTTTCTATAAAATTTCAAATATTAAGCTCCACCTACTAAATATCAAGGCACACCTACAAAATACGAAGCTATGCCTATCAAAAAGGTAGGCTCGCCTACTAAAATGGTAGGCGAGCCTATGAAATCTTTAGGCTCGCCTACAAAATAGCAAGGCACGCCTACCAAATTGGTAGGCGTGCCTATGAAAAAGCAAGGCGTGCCTACAAAATGTTTAGGTGCGCCTTTGAAAAGAAAAGCCGCACCACTCTTTTCAAATGGTGCGGCTTTATTTACCGTATTTCTTAAAAAAAAATTAAGGATTCACAGGAGGTGGCGTGCTTGGTTTGTTTGCAAATTTGCTGTTCCAATTATCTACTTCTTCCATTGCAATATCTAAACTTCCCTCATTGGCACGAGAGATTTGTAGATTTTGGGCATAGCGATCTACTCTTGTCATAATATCTGAACTGGCACCCAACTGTATTTCTTGTATCGTTTCCAAAGATTGCACAAGAGCCATTCTATTGGCTTCCAGACTTTGATAATAGTCGAGCAATACTGTTAATTCTTCTGGGGTATCTGCTCTACTGAGGGAATCTGGAAACTGGGTAGCAATTCTGGAGATTAATCTTGCATAGCCTTCTCTGCCTTCTGCCATAGATCGCATGCCTATTTTTTCTTCGTTGGTAAGGTTGATTTTGAAAGGATCAAAAGGGCTAAGTGCAGCTTTTACGGCATTGGTAAAATCATCTGTTACTTTGGAATCTGGGATTGTTGAAATGAATTTTCTCATAATGATAAATTTTAATTGTGTTTGTAATTTTTGAAAAGAATAACAATATAAATTTATAAAACATTCTGCATAAAATAAGCATTTATCATTATAATATGTTGAATTTATTTTGAATTACAGAAAGCATCGGTGTTTTTGTTTAATAATAGTGAAAAGTATATCCATAAAATAGTGAGGATGCATCAAATAAATAATTTAATTTTTTTTCTAATCCTATATCCTATCATCCAAATACTATTAATTCCTAAAAAACATCACCTTTTTTCACTCAACAATTTCCATTAACGTAAAAAAGAGAAATTAATACAACAACACTTAGTTTAGTAAATGGTTAAAAATCATCTATTTATTTCTAGTTTTATTTTTGCTATGTTAAAAAAAAAGAATACTTTTGGTAAACCAAATTGGTAAACCAATAACTTATTTTAAAATTATGCGTAAAAATTTATTTATTAAAGCAAAAACAAAGTTTGCAGATGCTGTTTTGTTACTAGCATTTTCACTTTTGACTATCGGTTTTGCAAAAGCGCAGGGTTTGTACACCACTACAGCTTCTTTGGTAACAGCCGTAAATCTTGCCGGAACAAACGGAACTGGTGGTACTTTTATCTTAAAAGATGGAACTTACAACAATGCTACAATGAGCTTTTCTGCCATTGCAACAGCTGCAAACCCAATCATCATCAAAGCACAAACCATCGGTGGAGTTACTTTCACCGGAACTTCTTATGTTTCTTTTGGTTATGGAGCAGCATATATGACTTTGGAAGGTTTCAAATTTAATTGTACCGGAAACGTAAGCACACTCGTGAAATTTCAAGGAAATAACAACATCAGAATTACAAGAAATGATTTTACATTGACGGTTCCAGATGGAGTTACTACTTCTACTTGGGTTCTAATTGGTGGAGTTTATAATGATACTACACAACCTTATCAATTTTTAAGTCATCATAATAGAATAGATCACAACACTTTTCACGACAAAGGAACGGGTGGAAATATGATAAGAATAGATGGTACGAACTCTGCACAAGCATCGCAATACGATCAAATAGATCATAATTTATTTAAAAATAATGGACCAAGAGTTGACAACGGACAAGAAACCATCAGAATGGGATGGAGTGCAATGTCTAATTCTAGTGCATTTACTACGGTTGAAAATAATTTATTTGTAAACTGTGATGGAGATCCAGAAATTATTTCTGTAAAATCTTGTGATAATATCATTAGAAATAATACTTTCTTAGGAAGCTACGGTTCTTTAGCTCTTAGAAGTGGAAGAAGAAATGTAGTAGATAGCAATTTCTTTTTCGGAAACGGAAGACCAGAAGGTCTTGCAGGAGATGGAACTACAGTTGTAAGAACTGGAGGAATAAGAATTTATGGTGTAGATCATGTGATTACCAATAATTATTTTGAAGGATTGAACGGAACAACTTGGGATGCTCCAATTACATTAACGCAAGGTGATGCAATTGATAATAATACCAATAGTAATTTAACAAGCCACATCCGAGCTCAAAGAGTAATGATTGCTAATAATACGCTTGTAAATAATGTACATGGAATTCAAATCGGTTTTAAAAACGCAACAGGAAGTAGCACTTACGGTACAGCATTATTAGATGTTAAGATTGCAAATAACATCATCACTGGTAGCCAAGGTAGTATGATAGAAGTTATTGATAACGCGTCTATTAGCGGAATTACTTTTACTAATAATTTGATGTTTCCTATTGCTCCAGCAACACAAACAAGCGGAACTACTACAGCAATTGCAGCAAATATTGTAGATCCTACTTTAGCTGTAGATGCTGCAACTTCTTCTACAACTGCTCCTTATATTTATACCAATTGGAAAGCAACGGCTACAACGCCTTCTTATGCAAACCCAAGTTATACAAACATCACTCAATTACCTTCTATCACGAATGATATTGATGGACAAACTAGAACTTCACCAAATAGCAATGTAGGTGCAGATCATTATAGTACTTCTTCCTCATCAAATATTCCTATGGTAGATGCAACTGTTGGACCTTATGCTTACGAAAATATTCCTTTGGCATTAACTCCAGTTGCAAATATGAATGTTGCTGGCGAAACAAAACCTACAACAGTAACTACAGCTTTAGCTTGGACAGCAACTGTAGATCAACCTTGGCTAAGCATAAACAATGCAAGTGGAACCGGAAATAGCACAATAAACATTACTGCTACTGCAAACGCAACTGGCGTTGCAAGAAGTGGAATTCTTACGGTAACCGGAACTGGAATTGCACCTGTAACTTTAACAATAAATCAAGACGGACCAGCTCTTACATTGTCTGCACTTACCAATTTTGTAGCTGCAGGAGAAGCAAAAGCAACAACCGTAACATCTAATATAGCGTGGACTGCAAGTATAGACAATCCAAGTTGGTTGAGTATTAGTCCTACTTCTGGTTCTACCAATGGTTCTATTACTGTAACTGCTGCAGCAAATGCAACTACAACTACAAGAACAGGAACTTTAACAGTAATTGGTGGTGGATTAACAAAAACATTGACCATCACACAAGACGGTTTGCCTTCTGGAGCAGTTTTAATAAATTCTGGCACCAACGGAAACCCAGTTTCTGTAACGGCTACAAATACGCAAGCTGGAGCAAATATTCCTGAAAACACATTGGATAAACAAACTGGCACAAAATGGTCGGATGATGGAACAGGTTCTGCTACAACACCTTATGGAGTTTTAACCTATGATTTTGGAGGTGTATATACTTTAGAGCAAATAAAACTTTCTACAACAGGTAGTTCTACAAAATGGTATTTCTATAGCATTCAGTTTTCTACAGATGGCATCACATATACTGCTCCGGTAAATATACAAAGTGCAGCAGCAAGCCAAACAACATACGCCACTTATCCTTTTACAAATGTAGCGAGATATGTAAAAATAACAGGTGGTGGAAATAATGGAACCGCATTTACTTCCATTTCTGAAATAGAATTCTATGGATTTTCAACTTCCTTAGCTGTAAATGAAAATACAATTAAAAATCCTATTAGCATTTATCCAATTCCTGCAAAAGATAATATTATTATTAAATCTTCTAAATCTTTAAAAGGAAAAGCAGAAATTCTTGCAATGGATGGTAGAAAAGTATTAGAGAAAAAGATTGAAAATACATTAGAAATTACTTTAGATGTGAGTAGTTTATCAAGTGGAAATTACATTTTAAACCTTTATGATTCTGCTTCAAATAAAACATCTTCTAAAAAAATTATAATAGCAAAATAATTTAAACACTATGGGAATAAACCAATAATAAAATTTCATATTCATTCAGTTAACAAGAGAAAGTCTCCCGAATTATATATTTGGGAGACTTTTTTTGGGTCATAGTAATTTTCAGTGGACTCGGCAAAAAATTTTTCTAATCTGAAGAGGAAAAATCTTGTGTCTGCAACTTCTCTTTGATTGGCTCGGAAGAGTTTTATTTTCGCATTGAAGGATTATTCACTTGTTTTTTATTTATTTTTTGAGTTAATGATTGCTTTGCAATTCTGCATTTGCATTTGTGCTTCGGTTATTGAAAAAATTTAGAATCGTTTCCTTATTATTTTCTATGCTATTGGCGGCTGTTCTGAATATATCTTTTTCAAATTCAATCGCCTTTTTTAGCCAGTCTTGCAATTTTGTTTCTGCTTTGTCTCTCAATTTTTCCTCGTAAAAATTCCTAAATTCCATCGTTAATTTATATGCACTTTCTAATAATCGAAATTTCTCGAACAAAATCTCTGCTCGCTCTTTTTGAGTTTCCGTCCAATCGTTTGATTTTTTGGCAATTACATACCTGCTTCTCGCCAATAATTGCTTTACAGTATCTCCATTTTTAAATTCTGGGGAAACGTATTTTCGCTTCTCATATTTTGCCTCTTTTATGGCTTTGTTTTACTCAAAATATTATTTTAATTTTGATTTCGTGATATGCTTCGCAGTTCCTCGTCAATTGCTTCCCATCGGTACTTTACCCGCAAATGTTGCATCGTTTCATTTACCAATTTTACAACATGGAATCTATCGGTTACCAATTCACTTTTTGGAAAAAAAAGCCTCGAAGAAAGTGCCATATTTGGAGCCATATCCAAACTGATTTCATCTACTTCTTGCCATTTTTCTAATGGAATTTTATTTAAAATTTTAATAATATCATCACTCTTTGTTCCTTAAATACAGGCAATCAAACTACCCTTTTTGCCATTCGCAGACTTGTTCGTCACAAAGGTATAAAGCTCTCCCTTCGAGAGACTTACTTCATCTATAGCGATGTGTTTACCGATGTTTTCGGGATAAACCATGTATTCTTCGGCGTGCACTTTTTGCTCCCATGTTTTAAAATTACTCGCTTTATATTTGTAATGTCTTCTCAGTTTATCCGCCTTCATTTTGTGATAAAAAGCGATGTTGCTAATGGTATCTTCTCTCGACTCTATAAGTTCCTTTTAAAAAATCTGAACTGCGAAGCACATCACGAATACCTTTAAAAAACAGATAAGATGATGAGTAAAGTTCTAGGGTAATTTTAGAACTATCAGCGATGAAACTATAATCGTATTTATTTCATTTTTCTCCGTTTTGTGCCTTCACCTGCGTCTTCTAATCTGCAAATAAACCTCATTCCCTCCGACAGGAAAATGCTGAAATTTAACTCCCGAATAAAAACCTTTAGACTCATAATCTTCACTCGAAAAACCAGTAGGAAGTATATTTTTCTCATCTAATTCAATAGTGATTATTCCTCTTTTTGCACTTTCTTCTTTAAAATCAATCACATTAATCATATCAAAATATTCCAAAAAATTCTTTGGAAGAAAAAGCGAAATCAACTCTGTTAGCATATCTATTTTTTAGCCAAAAATAACACTTCTCCCCTAATTTTTACGCTGTCCCAGATTAACTCAAAATTTTGCTTAGTCCCCAAGTTTTGTACGTAATCCGAAAATAGTCGGAGTTTAAAAGCGATTGCCCTGGTTTGTACCGTGATTACAAACGGGTATTGAAAATGAGAGGAGCGATGCCAAGTCCAGAATTCATGCTATTTTTGATTGGATCTGTGGCGATGGAAAAGGAATATAAATCTTATAGTTATCCAGTTTCTGTATTCCACTAAACTTAAGGTAACCCTATTTCATGAGACCAAACACTTATTAAGTACTGTATCTTTGAGACTCATCCTTAAAATTTAACACAGGTAATGAAAAAATTGGATTAAACTCATAAAAAAACCTCAATCA
>CAXYUO010000026.1:0-17303 GCA_964292185.1 uncultured Frigoriflavimonas sp. | reverse complement strand
AAGGAAAGCAACCCAATGGAAACGACAAAAGTGACGACCAAAAAGGAGATGCACCTTCTGAAAATAAAAAAAATGAAGAAGATGGAAAAAATAAAATTCCAAAAGATCTAGAAAATGCAATTCTCAATAGAGCAAGCAATAAAGAACGAGAAACAGCAAGAAGAATACTGAATAAAAATTCTAATTCTGTGCCTTTAAGCAACGATAAAGATTGGTGATGAAACAATTTTACACTCTTTTTGTACTATTTTCAACGGTTTTTTGCTATAGCCAAGTAAGCCTGGTTTCGGGTGTAGATGAAAAAGAATTTAAAGTAAATAAAAAATTCACCGTAACTTTTATTTATGAAGTAAGTGGAGAAAATTTAGAACAACAAACGCCATTAAGATTACCAGATTTTTCTAAATTTAATGTCATCGCTTCTGGATCTGATAGAAATACAGTAATCCTAGATCGTGGAGCAGTTTATCAAATAATTTATCAATGGGTGATTTCTCCAAAAGTTGTAGGAGATATAAGAATAGGATCTGCAACTGTAACCGTAAATGGAAAAATTTATAAAACAGAACCTATAGATATTACCGTTTCCGAAGCTGATAAAACTGCATTGACGGATTCTCCCAATAAATTACGAAACGATCTTTATCTAAATGTAGAAGTTGCAGATAAAGAAGTCTATGAAAATCAACCAACTATAGCTGTATTAAAGGCTTATTCTAGAAATTTGAATAATTTTAGAAAAGTGAAAAATGTAAAATTACCTACTCAGGAAATTGTACAATACACACCTATAAGCAACAAAAAATCTGAAATTGAGACAGAAAACAATAATTTTTCTTCGCAAACACTTGCCGTATTTTTAATTTATCCAAACAAAAGTGGTAGAGTAGAACTAAAGCCAATAAGTGCAAATTATAGTAATAATAAAGAGGAATTACTTTCAAATAAAGTGAAAATCACAGTTAAAGAATTACCGAAACACGCTCCAGAAAATTTTAAAAATGCAGTTGGGAATTTTGCTGTAAATTTCACGAATAAAGGAAGTGAAAAAGTAGAAATAGACGAACCTTTGAACATGAGAATTACCATTTCTGGAAATGGAAATTTAGAAAATCTACAACTTCCGACCATAGAAAAATCTGATGCTTACCAAATATTTGCTCCCAAAATTACGAGAGAAACTAAAATTGAAAAATCAGGAATTGTAGGAAGCATTTTTGCAGATTACATCATCATTCCAAAAAAAGCAGGGATGATTTCTATAGCTACAGATGCGTTTTCTTATTTCAACCCAGAAAAAGAAGAATATGTAGATTTGGGAACCCAAAAAATCGATTTCAATGTCGTTAGTCATGATGAAATACTTTCTGCAAGATCGCCTTTAGAACGTGTGAATGAATATACAAACAATGTTTTGCAAAGTGTAAGCAATCCTGTTTTGCCAACAGAAAAACTACAAGTAAAAGCAAAAAACGATATAGATTGGAAAACGTCTGCTATCAATTTTGTATTGTTTTTTAGC
The DNA here is from genome assembly GCA_964292185.1 of uncultured Frigoriflavimonas sp. Lineage (GTDB taxonomy): Bacteria > Bacteroidota > Bacteroidia > Flavobacteriales > Weeksellaceae > Frigoriflavimonas. The sequence goes on along the minus strand of CAXYUO010000026.1, from coordinate 15,781 downwards.
ATAATCGGAATTTTAATTTTAATCAATAATCGTCAAAAAAATAGAAAGAAAATTGCTAATAATGCTTTATTAAATTTTGTAGATAAAAAGGATAATGAAGACGAAAATTCTGGAAAAGTTTCATTAGATGATACTTTTGGATATATGAATAGAATGCTTAGAGAAAATAATTTTGATGAATTTTTCTCATCACTTTCTTTCTTAGATAAATATATCAAAAAACAATATATTGCTCCTAGAAATTCTAATTTCTTTCAAAATCTTGAACGAGAAAAAGGTTCAAAAATTGTAGAAGATTACAGAGCTTTAACTCAAAAAATTGAAATAGAAAAATATGCTCCAATAAAAAATGAAGATCAAATAAACGAACTTTTACCAAGCATAAAAAATATATATTCCATTATTGCTAAATAAACAAAAATAAGTCTTATTTTTGCGAAATATTTAAAATTAAAAAATATGTTTAGTGATTTTTCATGGAAAGAAATTTTAACAAGTTCTATGGTATTATTTGCCGTGATAGATATTGTAGGATCCATTCCGATTATTGTAAGTTTAAAAAAGAAATTTGGGCATATAGAAGCTGGTAGAGCTACTATTGTTGCAGGTTTATTGATGATAGTTTTTCTTTTTGTAGGAGATAATATTCTTAAATTTATAGGTATAGATGTCAATTCTTTTGCAATTGCAGGTGCTTTTGTAATTTTTATAATCGCATTAGAAATGATATTGGGAATTCAAATTCAACGTCATGGAGAAGCAAAATCTGCTTCCATAGATCCTATTGCTTTTCCTTTGATAGCAGGAGCTGGAACGCTTACAACTACTTTATCTTTGAAAGCAGAATTTCATGATATCAATATTATTTTAGGTATTATTTTAAATACAATTGTGGTTTATATAGTATTGAAAACTGCGACTTGGCTAGAAAAGAAAATGGGAGAAGGTACTTTGAAAATTATAGAAAAAGTTTTCGGAATTGTACTTTTAGCGATCTCTGTTAAATTATTTACTGCTAACTTTGCACAGTTATTTCAAAATTACGTTCATTTATAAAAAATAGATTTTATGCAACTGGTTTACAAAATTTTCCTTGGTATTTTTAGCCTATGTATTGGTGCAAGTTTATATGCTTTCAATTGGGAATTAGGCTTTATGAATGAAGAAAATGCAACAATGGTATTTTCGCTTTCTGCTGGTATAATAGGGATTATACTTGTTTTTATATTAAATACTTGGAGCAAACTTGCCTTAAAAAAGAGCTAGATTTTTCGCAATAGCTTCGGCTTTTATTTCTGTTTCTTGCCATTCTTTTTCAGGGTTGCTTTCTGCAGTAATTCCACCTCCTACAAATATTTGAGCTTGGTTTTTGTAGAATTTTCCACAACGTAAATTCACAAAATAATAGATGAAATCTTTGGTTTCTATCCGAGAAAATCCAGCGTAAAATTCTCGTGGATATTTTTCAAAATTTTGAATTGCATTTTTGCAAAAATCTTTCGGAAAATCACAATCTGCAGGAGTAGGATGCAATACGGGAATTAATTTTTCAAGTTTATTTTCGTCCAATTTTGTTTTGAAATCGCTTCTTAAATGCTTGATATTTCCAGAAATATGATCGTAGGTTTCAGACTCTTCAATATTTGAAGAGAAATTCTTCAGTAAATTTCTAATGTAATTGGTAACAGTTTTTTGTTCTTCAATTTCTTTCTTGCTCCAATTTTCGTTGATAGGAAGCGTTCCTGCCAAACTCATGGTTTCAAATTCAGAATTTTCTTTATTGAATTTTCCAAGAATTTCTGAAAAAGCTCCCATCCAACAAACGCTGTTTTCTTCAAACAAATAGACAAAAGCATTTGGATAATTTTTGCAAAGATTTTTGAAGCTTTCTATTAAATTAATTTCAGAATAATTGATCAATTTTCTTCTAGAAATCACCAGTTTTTCCAGCTTATTTTCTTTGATGAATGCTATTACTTTTTTTAATTTTTCTGTGTATTCTTCTTTAGTTTCTTCAATTAAAATGGTAGTATTTTCATTTAAATTAAATAGATCTTTTACTTCTTCATCAGATTTTTCTATTAAATTTCCTTTAATTAAAATCTGTTCATTTTCATCAAAAGAAGTGAAATTCACCAACGAAACATCAGTATTTCCGTCTGTAGAAAAAATTTCAGATTTGAAAGGAAGTTTGAAATAAAGCATTTATTTTAATAATTTTAATTCTAACAAAGATAAAAAACTTCTTACTTGCCAAAAGAATATTGAAAGCCCAAAAGTAATGTTTTATCCTTAAAACCATTTTCAAATTTAAAAATTAAATTATCCGTTTCCGGGTTTTCAAATTGTAAATTTTGAAATTCATTCTGTTGGTATTCTGCAAAAATACTCCATTTTTTGTACTTAAATTGTAAACCACTTATCCAACCTAAACTTGTTTTATTCGTTTTAAAATCTGAGTATTTATTCAATACATAGTTTTCGGGAATTAGGAAACCCATTTTGTAGTTGGTATAGTTTCCAAATACACCAAAATACGGAGAAAAATTACCAAAAAAATTGAAAAATACCTTTATAGGAATGGTTATTTCCGAATGTTGATTGTTTAATTTTTGAAATAAAACGGGTTCATTAGATTCTGTAAAATAGTAACCATTTAGTTCAGAATCTACTTTGTTTGCATCTATTTCAAAAGATTTCATCCATTGCAGATAATTTGCTGAAATTGAAAATGATAATCTATTATTTGCAAAAGATTTTGAAACCCAAATTCCAGCTCCAAAACCAAAATTATTGACATCGCTTGCAGATTGAAAATAGTTAGAGTTTTTTGCTCCAGACAAAATACTTATTCCATATTGAAAATTATTTTTTTCAGTTTGCTTTGAAATGTCCTTTTTATTTTTTGGAATTTCTTTCGGAATTTCACTTTTTACATAAATAGTATCGCGAATGAGAACCTCTTCATATACCACAATCGTATCTGATTCTTGTGCAGAAAACATGTAGAAAAATAGAAATAAAATAAAAAATGATAATTTTGAAATCATGTTTTCTGCAATTATTTTTTGATGTAAACAGTATCTCTTTTAATTGTTTTTTTCACTACAATCACTTTTTTTCTTTTTGAAATTTTGCTTGAATCTTTAAGTGAAATAGCAACAATTGAAGTATTTATTTTATTGTCAATTTTTGAAAGATCATTTTCTTGGTTTTCAGGAATTTCCGTTTTTTCTGATTTCACAAAGCTTACTTCTTTTGCTTTATTTAAAGGTTTTTGAACTTCTTCAATTTCAGTTTTATCTTTTTTTTCTGAAACTTGTTTTGTAAAATTTTCTTTTGCTAATTCTGGTTTTTTATCTTCGTTTTCTATTGAATTTTGTTCGACTTTTTCCGAAGCGTTTTCTTTAATATTGAGTTTTTCATTTTCAAATAACACATTAGAATTCCAGATATAAAAAACCAAACTGAAAATTAAAAGTAGAACAATTACCCATTTATTGTAAGATTTTTTTGTAGAAGTATTGCTATTTAACTTTGTTTCTGTGAAATTCTGATTAGAAATTTCTGGTTGAAATTTTTTTTGTGGTGCAATAGTAAAATCATTAAAATTCTTTTGAAAACTTTTTGCCCAAAGTAAATTACCAAATCCTAAAAATACAAGTAATTGTATTCCTCGTTTTTTGAGAGAATTAGAACTTTGTTTTGTTTTCATAAGTTGTTGCTTAATCGTTTTTTTTGCACGAAGCAAATGAGATTTTGAGGTATTAATATTGATGTCCAACTGTTTTGCAATTTCTGCATGCGAATAATTTTCTAAAAAATAAAGATTGAAAACCGCTTTGTGATGTGAAGGCAATTGATCTATAGAAGCCAACATTTCTTCTGTGGAAAATTGCTGAGATAAAAAATCTGTTTCTTCTATGTTTTCAATATTTTCTAAATCATTTGATGAAAAATCATTAAAGTAAAAATTTTTGTTATTTTTTAAATGTTGCAGTGTATTATTAACAACGATTTGCTTCAACCAACTAAACATTGCATTTTCTATTTTCAATTGATGTTGGTTTTCTATCGCTTTTAGAAAACTGTCTTGCACAATATCTTCGGCAGTTGCCAAATCTGAAACATACCTTCTGCAAATCCCCAATAATTTTGGGGAATTTTCTTTGTAGATGATATTCCAGTTGAGTTTTTTTTGCATTTAATTTTGGACGACGAAAATAGAGTTGAAAGTTCCATTTGTTCCGTTGATGTATTGTGTTTCTACATTGTTAATGAAAACTTTGTATTGAAAATCTATTTGAGAAGGCGCTGTTAAAGTTTTATAAAATCGAATTATATATAAATTATCATTCAATGCTTTCATATCTTGTATTTGTTTGTAATTAGGATCTACAAAATTGATAGTTGTATTATTTTTGTAGTAAATGTTTTTGTATTCATATCCGAAAGAATATAAATTGTTTGTTATAGGATCTGAAATTAATTTTACTTCACTACCATTAGGATACAAGTTGGTATTTACAGAATTAGTAAATGAGTTCGAGTTGGTTGAGGTTTTCACATAGTTCAAGTTTTGATTATTACTACTAATTGTTAAAAAATATAATTCGTTATCAGTTTGTGCAAAATTTTGTCCATTTCCTACAGTTGGGAAATATATGGTATTTTTATAATAACCTGTATTTGCTCTACAATAAACATCGTTATTATACAAATATACTGATGTACCAAATACATACGGTAAGTTACTTTGTAATATCGTCTTAACGCCATTTTTCCAGTAGCATAAATCACTTAAAGAATTTGAAGTGCTGTTATCTGTAAATCCAGCGAAAAGTTCGGAATTGTTTTTAATTGTAAAATCAGTTATGTAAAGTGGCGATGAAATTGGTAAACCTAAATAATTTTTAAGTTCGTGTTTTACATTGTTTTTCCAAAAATAACTGTTTGATTGTTTTGTACCAAACGCATAAACAATGTTATTTTCTACAATTATTTTTTTTACAGAAATACTATCTCCAGCATTTAAATAATTTAAAACTCCGTTTTTCCAAAAGCAAGCTTTACCACTTTCCATTCCTCCAACATATACATCAACAGATGGTGGATTTAATTTTTCAACAATAGCTTCTTCATCTCTATTGCAAGAAATAAATGATAATAAAATAGCGCAAAACAGGATAAGTAATTTGTAATTCATAATGTTGTTTTCTTATAAGATACAGAACTTGTAAAAGGTTGCAGTTTGATTTAAAATATTTTTAAATTTAACAAAAAAAGCCCAAAAATTGGACTTTAAAATATTATAGAAAAAGATTTACGAAAGTTTACTTCTCGGTATAATATTGTTCGTCATCGTTGTATGATTGATGAGGTTTCCTTTTTCATCGCGGATTTCTATTTGAGAAACGTGCATTGTGTTTCCTTTTCTTATGAAAGGTGCTTTTCCAGTAACCATTCCATCTCTTTTGCTGCGAAGGTGGTTAGAATTAATATTGGTTCCTACTGGAGCAAATTTCTCCAAATCTACATGAATTACGGAAAGACAAGAACCCAAAGTTTCTGCCAAAACGCAACTTGCACCACCATGCAAAATGCCATAAGGTTGATGTACTTTGCTTGTAACGGGCATTGTTGCGGTTAGAGTTTCATCATCTACATCTGTGAATTTAATTTCTAAAAGCGTTCCCAAAGTTTCGCCACGCCAATTATTTAATCTTTCTAATATTTCCTTTTTCTTACTTTCTTCCATTAATTAATTTTTAAATCTTAAAAACTTCGGACTTCCAACTTCCAACTTTTAATATATCTGAGGATTCCAATTTTCAGCAATTTTTGGTTGAATATCATTTTTAATATAATAATCCTGTATTTCTTGCATCACTTCTTCAAAAGAAGAATTTTTCAATTTTTCATAAGGAATGGTATATCCCATGTACATTATTTTTTTGTTGTAAGCTCCAGAAGCCATTACTAATGGTAGTTTTGCAGCCAAAGCCATGTGGTAAAATCCTTTTCGTCATTTCGGAACCCAACTTCTAGTTCCTTCTGGAGTAAACACCAAACTGAAATCTTCTTTATTGAATTTTTCTTTCACAAAATTGACAAGATCGTTTTTTTGTGATCTATCGATGCCAATTCCACCCAAAGATTTTACCAAAAAGCCATACCAAGCTTTTGTGTGTGCATCTTTTATGATTACTTTCAAAGGTTTTTCTAAAGCCCAATATGCGAGATTTCCTAATAAATATTCGGAGTTTACAGTGTGTGGAGCAACTACCAAAATGCATCTTTCTAGATTTTTCACATCGCCATGAAGTACGATTTTCCAACCTACCAATTTCAGAATGAGTTTTCCAAGGAGTTTTTTTATCATTTTTGAGATTTAATTACAAAAAAAGTATAACCAAATATTGGTTATACTTACAAATATATTGAAAATTTTTGTGTTTTGTTAAAATAAGTTGCTAATGAAATTCATTACCAAAAGAGCGAATTCTAAAACTAATTGTATCATGATGTTTTTTTTTTGGTTAAAAATTATATATTTAACACAGAACGAATTTACTAAATTATTTATAGAAAAAAGCATTTTGAATGTTAAAATTTATTAAAATAGAATGAACAAGTGAAAAATGAACAATAACAATCTAAATAATATAGAGAAATTCATCTTTGCACTTATCCACTCTCAATGGTTTATTTTGTTTTTATGGTAACTTCTTTGTCGCCATTTTTAATTTTAACATCAATGTTTTCGCCTTTTTTGATGCTATTTACAATCTCTTCTTTCATTTCATCACCTGCATTTTCTTTTGGGTATTTTTTTCCGTTGATAATGATGCTATCTGGATTACTAGAATCGTATTCTACTTCATTTGTTTTTATTTCTAAAGCTCCATTTCCATAAGAAACTGTTTTAGAGTTTTTGTTATTAGAATTATCATCAGAATCATCATTTTCTTCATTCAAAGAAAAACCTTCTTCATCGTTTGCAGCAATTACTTTCATGTTTTTTGGAACCACCAATTCGTAATCTACGCGATAATCTCTCATTCTGTATTTATAAGGATATAAAATATAATTTGGAAGAAAGATTTTGTTATCAGAAATTTCTATCGGTACTTTCATTTCTAAAGGAATGTTGTAACCATCTGCTCTTTTTTTAATGATTAAATAGGGAGCATCTACATCTTTTCTGATGATATTTACATCTGGATAATCATGAGAATACACTGTTTTTTTATCAGAATAAGACTGGTTCCAAAAAGATTGAAATTGGGTAGGAATGTTTATTTTTTTCACATCTACAATTAGAGAATCTGAAGTTGTAGCAATAGCAATATTTTCTGTATCATCATTTTCTCCAGAATATTGATTTTGAAATTTTGCAGCAGAAATTCCCATTGCAGAAGCAACTGCGATCCACAAAAATACCAATCCACCGATAATATATCCGGTATAATTTAATTTTGTTTTAGGAGAAATCAATTTTATAGAAATCAATATAAAAATAATTGCAGGTATTAAAGTTGTAAGAAATGCAAGCACAATTAAAAGATATTTCAAGAAACTATCATCTAAAAAATAAGCCATATTTCCAGGAACATTCAAAACGCCATCTCCTAACCAAGAAGCTCCAAAAATTGCGGCTGTTCCTACCAAACATCCAATTCCTAAAATCGCAAAATGAGCTCCCAAAATATATCGAATTACATTCCAAATTCCATTTCCTGTTTTTTTAATCATCGGTTCGTTTTCTTTGTAAATTTCTCCAACTCTTTGTCCAGATTCGTTGGCAAATTGTACAATTTTGTTAGATTCTTCCTTTAAATTATCAAAATTCACAGGTTTTCCTTTCATTTTCAGATAATCTGAAGCAGTTTCAGCTTTTGGAAGAATTAACCAGAAGATTACGTATAATACAACGATAAGTAAAGCGCTTCCAGCTGCAGGAATCATAATTAAAAATACAATTACCCAAATTGCGCGCATAAAAGTCATATCCATCCCGAAATATTGTGCTAAACCTGCACAAACTCCTGCTATTTTTTGTTTTTCAGGATCACGGAATAGTTGTTTTTCACTAGAAAAAGTTTTGCCAGTTTTATTGTTTTTTGTATTTCCTTCAGAATAGTAAGCTTGTTCTTGCTCTTCTATTATTTCTGGAGACCCAATTTTTGCAATCATTTTTTCTACATCTGCATCGTTGATTACTTCTCGCTTTCCGAGTGCTTCGTTGAAGATTTCTACGATTCTTATTTCTATATCGTGCATCACTTCTTCTGCTTCTGTAGCATCTAGAGAATTTCTGAGAGCTACGAGATAATCACTTAATTTTATGTAAGCATGTTCTTCTATAGTAAATGAAAAACCTGCTAATCCTATTGAGAGTGTCTTGTTCATCTTATTAGTTTTTATAGTTTTTTAGTAATTTGTTGTACAGAATCTGTGAGATTGTCCCAAGTTGTTTGTAATTCTGCTAAAAATGTTTGCCCTTTTTCTGTTACTTCATAGTATTTTCTTGGTGGACCTCCAGTAGATTCTTCCCATCTGTAGGAAAGAAATTCTGCGTTTTTCAATCTTGTAAGGAGTGGATAAAGTGTACCTTCTACCACATCTAGTTTTCCATTTTTTAGTTCTTCTATAATGTCAGAAACGTACATTTCTCTTTTATCAAGAAGACTAAGGATACAGAATTCCAGAATTCCTTTTCGCATTTGTGCTTTGGTATTTTCTGTGTTCATTTATATTAAGTTTTTTCTGTTTTAAATTATCAATTCTAATTATTATTAATACTTGACATTGCAAATATATATCTTTTAAATACTATTATGCAATACAAAGTACTGAAATTATTAAAAATAATTTGTAATTCATTGATAATCAGTTGTTAAATTTTAAATTAAATTTAATAAAAATTAAATATTATTGATTTTTAGACTAAAAACTCGATAAATTTGAATGTTAAATAGGATAATATTGAATTATATGACTATCCGTAACTTGAACCACATTTTTATTTGCCACGAATACACGAATAAATCATCATTCTTTTGCTTAAAAATTATGATTGAATTAGATTTAAATAGAGAATATTCGTGCATTCGTGGCAAAAAAATCAAGCATTCGTCTGCAAAACGGATAGTCAAATTGAATTATATACACTTTAAATAAATTAATATGATATTTTAAACATTAAAAGTGTTGAATTTAAAGCCAAAAGCAATAAGCTAAATGCTATCAGTAACTTAAACACTTTACTTTTTCATTTAAACGAAAGAATAATTAATATTTTTTTAGATAAATTTTTAATAATTATAACATTTACTTATATTTGTTGGTAATCCAGAAATCAAAAATGAGCACCATCCCAGAAACTACTTATTCCGAAGATAATATTCGAACGCTTGAGTGGCAAGAACATATTCGACATCGTCCCGGAATGTACATCGGAAAATTGGGAGATGGTTCTTCTGCAGATGATGGTATTTATATTCTATTAAAAGAAATTATCGATAATTCTATTGATGAATTTCGTATGAAATCTGGAAAAAGAATAGACATCAAAATAGATGAAGGCAAAGCTACAATCCGAGATTACGGACGTGGAATTCCTTTAGGGAAAGTTGTAGACGCAGTTTCTAAAATGAATACCGGTGGAAAATATGATAGCAAAGCTTTCAAAAAATCTGTTGGTTTAAATGGAGTAGGAACAAAAGCTGTAAACGCACTTTCAGAATTTTTTCGTGTAAAATCTGTAAGAGAAGGAAAGGCAAAAATCGCCGAATTTGCAGGTGGGGTAATTTCCTCAAACCAAGACGAAATAGATACCACCGAAAAAAATGGTACAGAAATAAGTTTTATTCCAGATACTTCTATCTTTTCCAATTTTAAATTTAGGAAAGAGTATATCGAAAAAATGCTCAGGAATTATTGCTACTTAAATCCGGGTTTAAAAATAAATTTCAACGGTACAACCTTTTTTTCCGAGAATGGATTGAAAGATTTATTAGATGAAAATGTTGAAGGAGAAATTAATTATCCAATCATTCATATTCGTGAAGAAGATATAGAAATTGCCATTACCCATTCTGATAAATCTCAGTCGGAAACCTATTTCACTTTCGTAAATGGGCAATATACAACACAAGGTGGAACGCATTTGAATGCTTTTCGTGAAGCTTATGTGAAAACAATTCGGGAATATTTTAATAAGAATTTTGATGCTGCAGATATTCGGAAATCCATTATTGCAGCTGTTTCCATTAATGTAGAAGAACCTGTTTTCGAATCTCAAACCAAAACAAAATTAGGTTCAAATGATATGGGACCAAATGGACCAACAGTTCGTACTTTTATTATTGATTTTTTAAAAAATAGATTAGACAATTTTCTACATAAAAACCCAGAGATTTCTGAAGCTATACAAAGGAAAATTCTTATTTCGGAAAGAGAAAGAAAAGAACTTTCTGGTATTCAAAAATTAGCAAGAGATAGAGCGAAAAAGGTTTCTTTGCACAACAAAAAACTGAGAGATTGTCGCCAACATTACAATGATCAAAAAGCAGAGAGAAAATCTGAATCTCAAATTTTCATTACAGAAGGAGATTCTGCTTCTGGATCAATCACAAAATCAAGAGATGTAGAAACTCAAGCCGTATTTTCGCTTCGTGGAAAACCTCTGAATTGCTACGGATTAACGAAAAGAGTAGTGTATGTGAACGAAGAATTTAATCTTCTTCAAGCAGCTTTAGATATAGAAAATTCTTTGGAAGATTTAAGGTACAATCAAGTTATTATTGCAACAGATGCAGATGTAGATGGAATGCACATTCGATTATTAATGATTACCTTTTTCTTGCAATTTTTTCCTGATTTAATAAAAAATGGACATCTTTTTATACTGCAAACACCATTATTCAGAGTTAGAAATAAAAAAGAAACCAGATATTGCTATACTGATGAAGAGCGTGTGAAAGCGTTACAAGATTTAGGAAAAGCTCCAGAAATAACTAGGTTTAAAGGTTTGGGAGAAATTTCTCCAGATGAATTTAAACATTTTATTGGGAAAGATATTCGTTTAGAACCTGTAGTTTTAGGAAAAGACAAAACGATAGAAGAACTTTTAGAATTTTATATGGGAAAAAATACGCCAGATAGACAGAATTTTATTTTAGAAAATTTGGTTGTAGAAGAAACTGAAATAGATAAAAAAGAAATATTAGAAAATGCAGACCAGTAATCTTAATTTTTAAATATGAAAATAAGTACAAAAAGAAAACTACCCCTTTATCAATTTTTGAATATTTGCTTACTTTTGTTAGTGTCAATAGGGCTTTTCATTCTATTGATAGATAATTTTATCTTCGATTTTTTTGGAGGTATGAGTTATTTGCTTTTATTATTAGGATTATTATTAGCTTTGTTTTTATATTCAAGAGGTCATCAAATATTTGAGTATGATAGTGATGGAGAAAGTCTTACAATTACGAATAAATCTTTAACTCCAATATTATTTAAAACCAGACGTCATGAATTTCCTAAATACAAATTACTAAATTATAATATTATAAATGTAATTCTATACCAAAGATTATATATTACAATCACACATCGATCCGGAAATTCTTTAGTTTTAAAATATGATATTTCTACTTTATCTAAAAAAGAAATTTCAGATCTTAGACAATCTTTAAGCAGAAGTATTAAAAATAATTTAGAAAAATCAGCCAAAAATAGCCAAGAAATAGAATGATAGAAGAAAATTTACAAGAAGGAGAAAGCTTAAGGAAAGTTTCTGGACTATACAAAGATTGGTTTTTAGATTACGCATCTTATGTAATTCTAGATCGGGCAATTCCCTCTGTTTTTGATGGATTGAAACCAGTTCAACGTAGGATTATGCATTCTATGAAAGAATTGGAAGATGGTAGATACAACAAAGTAGCCAATATTGTAGGAAATACCATGAAATATCATCCTCATGGAGATGCTTCTATCACCGATGCGATGGTGCAAATTGGGCAAAAAGAATTATTAATTGATACCCAAGGAAACTGGGGAAATATTTACACAGGAGATTCTGCAGCAGCTGCAAGATATATTGAAGCAAGATTGACACCTTTCGCATTAGAAGTAGTTTTCAACCCAAAAACTACAGAATGGAGCAAATCTTACGATGGCAGAAACAACGAACCGATAGATCTTCCCGTGAAATTTCCATTGCTTCTTGCTCAAGGTGTAGAAGGAATTGGAGTAGGACTTTCTACCAAAATATTGCCTCATAATTTTAATGAATTAATCAACGCTTCCATTGCTCATTTAAAAGGGAAGAAATTTCAAATATTTCCTGATTTTATTACTGGAGGTTTTTTAGATGTTTCGGAATATAATGATGGAGCAAGAGGAGGTAGAGTTCGTGCAAGAGCAAGAATCATTCAAAAAGATAAAAATACGCTCCAAATTACAGAGCTTCCTTTTGGTAAAAATACCACAGATTTGATAGATACCATCATCAAAGCAAGTGAAAAAGGCAAAATTAAAATTAAAAAAATTGAAGATAATACTTCTGATAAAGTAGAAATTCTCATCTATCTTCATAACGATGTTTCGCCAGAAAAAACCATAGATGCGCTTTATGCATTTACAGATTGCCAAGTAAGTATTTCGCCAAATGCTTGTGTAATTGTTGGAGATAAACCAATGTTCCTTTCGGTTTCAGAAATTATGAGAATGAATACAGAACACACTGTTTCATTATTAAAAAAAGAATTAGAAATTGAACTCCATGAATTACAAGAAAACTGGCATTTCTCTTCATTAGAAAGAATTTTTATTGAAAATAGAATTTATCACGATATAGAAGAAGTAGAAACATGGGAAGATGTAATAAAAACCATTGATGCAGGCTTAAAACCACATACAAAACATCTTCTAAGAGCTGTAACTACTGAAGATATACTTCGTCTTACAGAAATTAGAATTAAAAGAATTTCGCGCTTCGATTTAGATAAATTTAAAGAAAATATACTCGCTCTTGAAGGTAAGATAGAGCAATGCAAACATCATTTAGCGAATTTGATAGTTTATGCAATAGATTATTACCTAAATATTCAGAAAAAATACGGAAAAGACAAAGATCGTTATACAGAAATACGCATTTTCGATACCATTGATGCTACAAAAGTAGCTGTTGCTAATGAAAAATATTACGCCAATTTTGAAGAAGGTTTTGTAGGAACTTCACTTCGTAAAGACGAATTTATGTTTAATTGTTCAGACTTGGATGACATCATCACTTTCAGAAAAGATGGAGCAATGCAAGTGGTAAAAGTGGAGCAAAAAACATTCGTAGGAAAAGACCTTTTACACGTTGGACTTTGGAAGAAAAACGACAAAAGAACCGTTTACAACATGATTTATAGAGAAGGAAAAACCGGACCTGTTTACATGAAAAGATTTTCTGTAACTTCAATTACGAGAGGAACAGAATATCCATTGGCTTCTGAAGTGAAAGGTTCAGAAGTGCTTTATTTCTCGGCAAATCCGAATGGTGAAGCAGAATTGGTTAGTGTTTTATTAAAACAAAATGCCAGAATAAGAAAATCTAAAATAGAAATAGATTTTTCTGATCTTGCCATAAAAGGTAGAAACTCCAAAGGAAATATTGTCAGCAAATATCCTGTGAAAAAAGTGGATCTAAAAGAAGAAGGAATCTCAACATTAGCACCAAGAAAAATTTGGTTTGATGAAACCGTGAAACGCCTAAATGCAGATGCAAGAGGAACTTTACTCGGAAATTTCCGAGGAGAAGATAAAATTCTCACGATTACAGAATCTGGTGAAGCAAAACTAATTTCTTTCGATCTTGGAAACCGTTTTGAAGATCAGTTTTTGGTATTAGAAAAATGGAAACCAGAGCAACCGATTTGCTGTATTTATTTTGATGGCGACAAAGAAATCTATTACATTAAGAGATTTTTGATGGAAAATACTTCAAGTCCACAAACAATTTTACCATCAGAACATCCAAAATCTTTCATAGAAAATGTACTAACTGCGAATGATGCTACTGCAGAAATTATTTTTGCAAAAGTAAAAGGCAAAGAACCAGAACCAGAAACCATAGAAATTGATGAGTTTATAGCAGTAAAAGGTATAAAAGCAATTGGAAATCAGCTCACTAAAGAAAAAGTAAAAACCATTAACATCACTATTCCAGAACCTACGGAAGAATTAAATCCTGGTTTTGATGAGGTAGAAAATACAGAAGGTCATATCGGTTTTATAGACCACGATGTAAATGACGAAGAAATTCCTGATGAAGGTATCATCGGAAATCTTTTTGATGAAGAATCATAATTTTTAAAATTATTTATGGATATTATTATCATTATTACCATTGCAATTACAGCAATTATCAGTTATTTTGGCTTTCAAGATAGATTATTGTTTGAAAAATATAAGTTCAATGTAAGCTCAATTTTATATAAAAAAGAATACATCAGAATACTTTCTTCAGGCTTTTTGCATGCAGATTGGGGACATCTTTTTTTCAATATGCTAACTTTGTATTTCTTTGCGCCACTCGTTATTTATGTTTACGGAACTACCGGATTTATAGTAACTTACATCGGCTCCATACTTTTCGGTAATTTATTTTCGCTCTATCTTTACAAAAAACAAGGTTGGTATTCTGCAATCGGAGCAAGTGGAGGAGTTTCGGGAATTTTGTTCGCTGCAATCGCAATTCGACCATTAATGGAAATTAATTTTATAATTCCAGGCTATCTTTTTGGTCTAGGCTATTTTGCCTATTCCGTATATGCGATGTTGAACCCGAAAATGAATGATAATATCGGACATGCAGCACATTTAGGAGGAGCTTTTTTCGGTTTGGTTTATGCCATAACTTTGCAACCAGAAATGGCGTTGGAAAATGCAAAATATATAGGAATAATGGCACTTCCGCTTTTGTATATGTCTTATGAAGTCTTCATAAAAAAGAAGATTGGATAATTTTTTAGGAGCATCACAATTTTCGCTTTTTTCAAAACTCAGCCCGCTTTCCGTTGCAATCTGTCATTGCTACGAAGGAAGAAATCCGTTGAAAAATTTTTCCACGCAATGCTAGGATTTCCACTACAATCGGGGCTAGAAGTTCTGTTTTTTCTTTTTTGAAAAGAAGAAAGGTAGATTTTTAAGATTATTAACTTGACAAACATCCAAACAAATCAATTGGAACGAACTTTAGTATATCTTGAAAAATACCCAAACAAATCAATTGGAACGGACTTTAGTCCGTTTTTCTATAAAATTGCAATTTGGCTTTAGCCAAAACCTTCTCTAAGTTTTGGCTAAAGCCAATTGAAGACTTCTTTTAACATCGGGCTAAAGTCCGATTCTATTGAATAGTTCCTTCATAAAATCAACTCTTTTTTCCAATTACAAACCGATCATTTCCTGACAAATCTTTCAACAATTCAATTTCAGAAAAACCTTCATCAAACAATTCCAAAGTTTCTTTACCCAATTTTTGATTGATTTCTAAAAACAAAAAACCACCAGTTTTCAAGTGTTTTTTGCAGTCTTTTGCGATTTTTATATAAAATTCCAAAGCATTTTCTGTAGGTGAATTGAAAAGAAGAAAGGTGTATTTTTGAGATTATTAACTTGACAAACATCCATACAAATCAATAGGAACGGACTTAAGTATTTCTTGACAAACATCCAAACAAATCAATTGGAACGAACTTTAGTATATCTTGAAAAA
>CAXYUO010000025.1:0-17480 GCA_964292185.1 uncultured Frigoriflavimonas sp. | reverse complement strand
ACGTAATGAGTGGGTTGTGAATATCATTTTAAATATATTAATTATCATACAAATATATTTTTTAATAATCAAGGGTGCAAACATTTTTTTTTCAGTTTAAAATTTTCATCTTTGTAGACCGTAGAAAATGATAAAAAGATAGCAAAAGTGCAGTAGAAAAATGAACGAAAATTTAAACAATATTTGGGAAAAATGCCTCCAATTTATGAGGGATAATCTCAATGCAGCAGAAGACCATTCCGACCTAAAAAAATTAGAAAATTCTTTCGATTTATTGTTTGATAAAGTTGCACCTATTTCATTGATTGATAACAATCTTACCTTGATGGTTCCTTCAGATTTTTATAAGGAATATATAGAAGATAATTACCTTACTTTACTTTCAGCCGCATTAAAAAAATACATAGGAAAAGGTGTGAAATTGTGGTATTCTGTGATGGAAAACAAACCAGCTGGAAAATCTCAACCCATCACTGTAAATATGAAAGGGAAATCTACTCCCACTCCAAAAATGCAAGAGAGTGTTCCTCAAAAATTTTCTGAAAATATTGTAAATCCTTTCGTAGTTCCTGGAATTAAAAAAATAAATATAGATTCTAATCTGAAAGCAGATTTTTCTTTTGATAACTATATAGAAGGAGAAAGCAATAAATTTGCTTTTACAGTTGCAAAATCTATTGCAAAAAGACCAGGTGCAACAGCTTTTAACCCATTATTTTTACATGGAGGTTATGGAGTTGGAAAAACGCATCTCGGTCATGCAGTTGGATTAGAAGTTAAAAGTCAATTTCCTGATAAAATAGTTGTTTATCTTTCTTCAGAAAAATTTATTCAACAATTTGTTGCAGCTGCAAGAGCAAAAAATCAAACAGAATTTGCGAATTTTTACCAAATGGTAGATGTACTTATCATTGATGATATTCAATTTCTTTCTGGTAAAGCAGCTACACAAGATAGTTTTTTCCATATTTTCGATTATTTACATCAAAACGGAAAACAGATCATTCTTACTTCAGATAGAGCTCCTGTTCATGTGATGGATATTCAAGAAAGAATAGTTTCCAGATTCAAATGGGGATTAACTGCAGAAATAAAAGCTCCAGATTTTGATACCAGAAAAAAAATTATTTTAGATAAATTGAGCCGAGATGGTATTGTTTTATCAGATGATATGCTCGATTATCTTGCTACAGAAGTGAATAGTAGTGTGAGAGATTTAATAGGTGTTATCAATTCTGTAATTGCTTATTCCACAGTTTATAAATCAGATCTTACTTTAGAATTATTGAAAGAAACTATCAGTAAAATAGCTTCTACAAAGAAAAAAATCATCAATATTCCATATATTCAAGATGTGGTTTGCGAATATTTTGGTATAAAATTAGATCAACTTTTAAGCAAAACAAGAAAACGTGAAATAGCACTTCCAAGACAATTGGCAATGTACTTTTCTAAAGAATATACTAATTCTACTTTTGCGAAAATTGGAGAAGAAATGGGTGGTAAAGATCATTCTACAGTAATGTATGCTTGCGAAACCATAAAAGACGTTTCTAAAATAGACAAAGAAATAAAGAAATTTGTAAAAGAATTATCAGAGAAAATCAAACAATAATTTTCAGATATAAAATTTAGAATAGGGGTTAATTTTTAATCCCTATTTTTATTTAAAATTAATTATCAATCATCGTTTATGAAAATACTAATGATTTGCCTAGGGAATATTTGTAGAAGCCCATTAGCAGAAGGAATAATGAAATCTAAATTACCAGCGAATTTCACCGTAGATTCTGCAGGTACAATAGATATGCACGAAGGTAAAAACCCGGATCTTCGTTCTATAAAAACAGCCTTCAATAATAAAATTGATATTTCTCAACAAAAATCTAGACCATTTTCTAGTAGCGATTTTGATAAATTTGATAGAATTTTTTGCATGGATAAGAATAATTTAAAAAATATTCTAGCTTTAGCAAAAACAGAAAAACATAAAGAAAAAGTATCATTAATTTTAGAAAATAATCAAGAAGTTCCTGATCCTTATTATGGAAAAGACCAAGATTTTGAAGAAGTATTTCAACTTTTAAATGATGCTTGCGAAAAAATTGCAAAAGAAATAATTATCCTATAATAAACTTTTACCTTTACAACTTAGCAACTTTACAACTTTACTATTAAAATATGTTATTCCTTTTACCAGCTTATTTATCAGAAAACTCAAAAAACAATGCTTTTGCACCAGAAATTTCTGAAATTATACTAAAAATAGATCATTATTTGGTAGAAAATGAAAAAACAGCTCGGAAAATGATCAAATTTTTCTGTCCAAAAAAAAAACAGCCAGAATTGAAATTATTTTTATTAAATAAAAATTCTACAAATGCAGATTTGAAAGAAATTTTTGGCTTAATGAAATCTGGAACTGATGTTGGATTGCTTTCTGAAGCTGGTTTGCCTTGTATTGCAGATCCAGGAAATATTGCTGTAAAATGGTGTCACGAAAATTCTATTAAAGTTGTTCCTATAAACGGACCAAGTTCTATTATTTTAGCTTTAATAAGTAGCGGATTTAATGGACAACAATTTACTTTTCATGGTTATTTGCCGATTGATAAATCTGAAAAGCGTAAAAAATTACTTGAATTAGAAAAAATGGTAGAAAAAACGGGGTACACACAAATTTTCATGGAAACGCCGTACCGAAATATGCCAATGATTGAAGATTTGTGCAGTTCGATTTCTGGCAATACTTTACTTTGTATCGCCGCAAATATTAATGATAATGATTCTGAATTTATTAAAACTAAAAAAATTGCAGATTGGAAAAATCAAATTCCTGAATTGCATAAAATTCCTGCAATTTTTTTGATTGGAAAATAAAATATTTTTTTTAGTACATGACAAAAATTTATAACAATTGCAAATCAGAATTTTAAAACCACAAAAGGCACAAAAGTAATTTTTATGTTTTTTAGTCTGTAATTAAATTCTTAATAAAGTTCACAAAAGTTGTGAAAATCTAAAGATTTTCTATTGTATTGCCTTATTTTAACTTAATCTGAAAATAATTTTTTGTTTCTTTTGTGGTTAAAAAATTTAAGTTACAAATAATCAATAGGTTATGAATTGTATTTTTTGTCATGTAGTGAAATATTTTTTATCATTTAAATTAAAAAATCCGAGATCATTACGATTTCGGATTTATATTTTTAGATATTTGGAGATGTTTATTCTAATTTTCAGAATTATTTTCTCTTAATTTTATTGCTTTATCAATACTTCTGATGGAATTTAAATTTAGTAAAACAATCGGAGAAAGTGCTAAAGGAATTATTAATAATGGCGTAAATCCTTTAATAAAAGTGATGTAAATAGTTAAAACTAAAAGCAAACTTAATGCAGTAATGAGCATAATGGTAATCGTTTTTATAAATTTCTTATTCTTTTGAAGTTCTTCTAAAGTCTTTGTGCTTAGTTTATTATCTTTCATTTATTCACTTTTTTTAAAATTCACCATTTAATTTATTGATTATCCAATCTCAATTCCGTTTTCCACTTTCACTTCTGGTGTTACAAAAACCAATTTTCCTTCTGCATTATTGGTTAAAAGCAACATTCCTTGAGATTCTATTCCACGTATTTTTCTTGGAGCCAAATTTGCCAAAAGCATCACTTGTTTTCCAATGCATTCTTCTGGTGTAAAACTTTCTGCAACACCAGAAACTACGGTTCTTACATCAATTCCAGAATCTACAGAAAATTTCAACAATTTATCTGCTTTTTCTACTTTTTCTGCAGTTAAAATCGTAGCAGTTCTTAAATCAATTTTCGTAAAATCGTCGAATTGTATTTCGTCTTTCATAGGATTTGCTTTTGGGTTTGTTTTTTTATTTGATGATTTTGTATTTTCTAATTTTTGAATTTGAAATTCTATTGTTTCATCTTCAATTTTTGAAAATAGTAATTCTGCTGGATTTATTAGATGTCCAGTTTTAATGAGTACTTTCTCATTTTTAAGTTCGCTCCAATTTAATTGAGAAACATTAAACATTTTCTGTAATTTTTCTGCACTGAATGGCAAAAATGGTTCGCAAATTTGCGCTAAACCAACTGCAATTTGAGCAGCTATAAATAAAGAATTTGCTGCTTTTTCAGGTTGATCTTTAATGGTTTTCCAAGGTTCTTCTATTTGTAAAAACTGGTTTCCGAAACGTGCCAAATTCATCATAGAAGTTAAAGCATTTCTAAATTCAAAATTTTCTAAGAAATTTTCAACTTCAGTTATTGCTTTTGTAATTTCGTTGAGTTCTTCGGCATTTTCATTTCCTGCAGGAATTATTCCATCATAATATTTATGAATTAAAACCGCAACTCTATTGATGAAATTTCCGAAAATCCCCACCAATTCTGAATTATTTTTAGTCTGAAAATCCTTCCAAGTAAAATTATTATCTTTCGTTTCTGGAGCAGAAGAAAGCAATGTATAACGCAAAACATCTTGCTGATTTGGAAATTCTTCCACATATTCATGTGCCCAAACTGCCCAATTTCTGGAAGTAGATATTTTTTCGTTTTCGAGATTCAAAAATTCAAAAGCGGGAACATTTGTTGGCATTTTGTAATCTCCATGAGCTTTCATCATCGCAGGAAAAATAATACAATGAAAAACGATATTGTCTTTTCCGATAAAATGAATTAAATCTGAATCATCACTTTGCCAATAGTCTTTCCAGTTTTTACCAGTTTTTTCTGCCCATTCTTGCGTAAAAGAAATATAACCAATCGGTGCATCAAACCAAACATAAAGCACTTTTCCATCGGCATTTGGAAGCGGAACCGGAACTCCCCAATTCAAATCTCTCGTCATTGCTCGTGGTTTCAAACCATCTGTAATCCAAGATTTTACTTGTCCATAAACATTTGGTTTCCAGTCGTTTTTATGACCTTCAATGATCCATTCATTTAAAAAATCTTCGTAATCATTTAAAGGAAGATACCAGTTTTTAGTTTCTTTTAAAATCGGAATATTTCCACTTAACATCGATTTGGGATTAATTAATTCTGAAGGAGAAAGGGTAGAGCCGCACTTTTCGCATTGATCGCCATAAGCGTTTTCATTGCTACAATTCGGGCAAGTTCCTACAATATATCGGTCTGCAAGAAATTCTTTGGCTTCTTCATCAAAATATTGCTCAGAAATTTCTTCTATAAATTTATCCTTATTATAAAGTGTTTTGAAAAAATCTTGACTTACTTCTTTATGTTTTTCAGAAGTAGTTCTACTATATTCATCAAAAGAAATCCCTAAATCTTCGAAAGATTTTTTGATGATTCCGTGAAATTTATCAACAATATCTTGCGGAGTTACACCTTCTTTTTTTGCGCGAATTGTAATAGGAATCCCGTGTTCATCACTTCCACAAATGAAGGCAACATCTTTCCCTAATCTTCTGTTGAATCTTGCGTAAACATCTGCTGGAATATAAACTCCCGCTAAATGTCCAATATGAACTGGTCCGTTTGCATAAGGCAAAGCTGCCGTTATCATCTTTCTATCTGACATATTTTCTATCTAAATTTTTGCAAAGATAAGGTAATTTTGAATTTTTTAAATTTAAGATGATACATTCAACTGTTTTTTTTAAACTTAATTTAAATATTTTGCTTTTTCATTATTAATTGAGAATCGTCATTTTAAAAATAGTTTATTCTTTTTCGTTAACGTAAGTTTGTATTCATAATAATTTTAATTCAACAAAAAATATGAAAATACTCGCATTTGCTGGAAGCATTTCTTCAGATTCTATTAATCATCAATTTGTTTCTTACGTTACCACTTTGTTTTCAAATCAAGACATAGAGATTTTAGATCTTAATGATTTACAGATGCCTATGTTCAGGTCTGATATGGAAAAGGAAATAGGAATACAGGAATTGGCACAAAAATTTGCAGATAAAATTGATGAATCTGATTTAATAATTATGTCACTTGCAGAATATAATAGCAGTTATGCTGCAGCTTTCAAAAATACTTTCGATTGGATGTCAAGAGTGAAAAATAGAAAACATTTTGGAGAAAAACCGATGTTTTTACTTTCTACTGCACTTGGACCAGGTGGTGGAAAAAATGTTTCTGCAGAATTTATGAAAAGAGCACCATTTAGTGGAGCAAACGTAATTACGAATTTCGTTTTACCTAAATTCAAGGAAAATTTTGAAATAGAAAAAGGTATTATCAATGAAGAATTAAAAAAAGAATTTTTAGAAAAATTGGAAATTGTAATAGAAACTCTCGGTATCTCAAATTAAAATCTCTATTTTTGCAAAAATAAAATTTATAAAGTGAAAAAGCAGAAATTACACTTATCAAAAGATAAATTCCAAAAATTTGGAAATGTAATCGACGCTGAAAAATAAATAAAAAGCCGATGGTCTGATTGATTGTCGGCTTTTTTATTGAACAAATCCTTCAATGTTTTTAAAACCTTGAAGGATTAAAAAATTAAAATAGAAAATATGAGCAACACCTACAAATCTGCCGGAGTCGATAAAGAAGAAGGTTACAAAACCGTTGACAAAATAAAATCTGCCGTTGCAGAAACGCATAATAAAAATGTACTAAAAAATCTTGGGAGCTTCGGTGCTTTTTACGAATTGGGAAAATACAATAATCCAGTTTTAGTTTCTGGAACAGATGGAGTGGGAACTAAATTAAAAATCGCATTAGACACCAAAAACTACGATTCTATTGGGATCGACTGTTTCGCGATGTGTGCAAACGACATCCTTTGTCACGGTGCAAAACCACTTTTTTTCTTAGATTATTTGGCTTGTGGAAAATTAGATGCAGATGTTGCCGCAGAAATAGTTTTGGGAATGGTAAAAGCTTGTAAAGATAATGAATGTGCTTTGGTTGGTGGAGAAACCGCAGAAATGCCCGGAATGTATCAACCAGGAGATTACGACGTTGCAGGATTTTGTGTAGGAATTGTAGAAAAAGAGGATATTATTGATGGTTCCAAAATAAAAGTTGGCGATCAAATTATCGCTTTGCCAAGTTCCGGATTTCATAGCAATGGATTTTCTTTGGTAAGAAAAATTTTCCCAGATTTTAATGAAGAATTTGAAGGAAAACCAATCCACGAAACACTTTTGGTTCCTACAAAATTATATTATCAAGATGTTTTTAAAATCATTAAAAATGCTGAAGTTGCAGGAATTGCACACATAACTGGTGGTGGAATTATCGAAAATATTCCAAGAATTATCCCAGAAAATTTATCTGCTCAAATTGAAATTTCTAAAATTAAAATTCCAAGCATCATGTTGGAATGCGAAAAAATAGGAAATATTGATAGAATGGAAATGTTCGGAACTTTCAATATGGGAGTTGGAATGGTGATCGTTGTAGATCCAAGCCAAGTTTCTGCGGTTTTAAATTTAATTCCAGATGCTTACGAAATCGGTGAAATTACTGAAAGTTCTGAGAAAATCAATTTAATTAAATAATGTAGCAATCTAAAAATGTAACAATGTACAATATTGATAATTAGATTTATAACATTAAACTATTGTTAAACTGGTACATTTTCAAATTGGTAAACTGTTAAATTGATACATTGTTAAATTATTTTTTATGAAAAATCTTACCATTTTAATTTCTGGTTCCGGAACCAATTTGCAAAGAATTTTGGATGCTACAAAAAGTGGTGAAATAGAAAATGCAAAAATCAATTTGGTGATTGCAGATCGACCATGTTTTGGTTTGGAAAGAGCAGAAAAAGAAGGTGTAGAAAATATTTTACTAAAAAGAGGAAAAGATTTTTCTGAAAACTTAGAAAATCAAATTCCAATAGATACAGATTTCATCATTCTTGCAGGGTTTCTCTCCATTTTGAGTAAAGAATTTTGCAAAAAATATGAAGGAAAAATCATCAATATTCATCCTTCACTTTTACCAAAATTTGGTGGAAAAGGAATGTGGGGACATCATGTTCATCAAGCCGTTTTAGATGCAAACGAAAAAGAAAGTGGAGCAACCGTACATTTTGTAACGTATGGAATAGACGAAGGCGAAATTATTTTTCAAAAATCTTTTCCAATAGATGAAGGAGATACCGTAGAAATTTTACAAAAAAAAGTTCACGTAATAGAACAGGAAATATTTCCGAAGGCGATTAATTTAGCTTTGAATATATATTAAATTTAATATGAAAAATTTGGAAATACCGATCAATAAATATGGTATAGGATTTATAATTTTGCTATTCTCTTTAGCTTTAATTTTAGGGATAATTACAATCTACTATATGTATCAAATAAATTATATATCTATTAAATTAGTGATTATTCTTTCATTTTTTTTGCTTTTGCTTCCTTATATATTGTATTTAAATTTAAAAATTATTACAAGTAATAAACCTGGTTTAATATTAAATGAAAAGGGAATTCAAGATCATATAAGCGTTTCAAAATTAGGTTTAATAGAATGGAATAACATCAAATCAGTTCAGATTACAAGAGTTTCATTCTCCGATATTATTCTTCTTGATGTACACGATAGATTATTAATTGAAAAAAATTTAAGTAAAAGATTAAAAAATTTAGCTAATAAAAATGTAGAAAAATATGGAACTCCTTGTGCAATTAATATTAGCAATTTAAAGTATGATAAAGATGAAATTATGGAGATAATTAGCCAACAAATTCAATTGCATCAATCATAAAATTCCGAAGGAATTTAATATTAATAAACACGGGTGAAAACCTATGGAAAAATAATAAAATAATCAAAAAAAATCCCGAAGGGATGAAATTATTATATGAAAAAAAGAGCCCTAATTTCCGTATCCGATAAATCTGGATTAATCAACTTTGCAAAATTTTTAGAAGCAAACAATTACGAATTAATTTCCACTGGTGGAACATTCAAACATCTAAAAGAAGCGGGTTTAAGCCCAATTCAAATTGATGAAGTAACCGATTTTCCAGAAATGTTAGATGGAAGAGTGAAAACTTTACACCCAAAAATTCATGGTGGACTTTTAGCTGTTCGAGATAACGAAAATCACATGAAAACCGTTCAAGAATACGAAATCGGGTTGATTGATATGGTAATCGTCAACTTGTATCCATTTTTCGAAAACGTAAACAAAGAAATAAATTTAGCTGAAAAAGTTGAATTTATCGATATTGGTGGACCATCAATGTTGCGATCTGGAGCAAAAAATTTCCAAAGTGTAACCGTTCTTACCGATATTTCAGATTACGAAATTGTGCAAAATGAAATTTCAGAAAACGGTGAAACATCATTAGAAACAAGAAAAAAATTAGCCGGAAAAGTGTTCAATCTTACTTCTGCGTATGATGCTGCAATCTCTGCAATGCTTTTGGAAGAGGAATATCCAACTTATTTAAACGCTTCTTATAAGAAAGTTTCAACTTTACGTTACGGCGAAAATCCACATCAATCCGCAGCGTATTATGTTTCAACTTTTGAAAACGGAGCGATGAAAGATTTTGAAATTTTGGGAGGTAAAGAATTGTCTTTCAATAATTTAAGAGATTTAGATCTTTGCTGGAAAGTAGTAAATGAATTTAAAGAAGAAATGGTATGTTGTGCCGTAAAACATTCTACACCATGTGGAGTTGCAACTGGAAATTCTGCTTTAGAAACTTACAAAAAAGCATTCGAATGCGATCCAATGTCCATTTTCGGCGGTATTGTTGGAATGAATTATAAAATTGATGCGGAAACTGCCGAAGAATTAAACAAAACTTTTTTAGAAATTGTAGCAGCTACAGATTTTAGCGACGAAGCTTTAGAAATTTTGAAAAAGAAAAAAAATCTAAGAATTATTAAAATTAAAAATCCAGTTTCAGATTCCAAAACATTGGTAAAAATTGATGGTGGTTTATTAGTTCAAGGTACAGACTCACAATTTTCTGATGAAATAGAATGTGTTACAGATAAAAAACCAACAGATGAACAAAGAAAATCTCTTTTGTTTTCTCAAAGAGTTTGTAAATACGTGAAATCTAATGCAATTGTGGTTTCCAACGGAACACAAGCTTTAGGAATTGGTGGTGGACAAGTCAATAGAATTTGGGCAACAGAACAAGCTATTTCCCGAGCAAAAGAAAAATTTGATGGTGAATTAGTTTTAGCTTCAGATGCGTTTTTCCCTTTTAGAGATGTGGTAGATTTCTGTGCAAACCAAGGTATAGCTGCAATTATTCAACCAGGTGGAAGCATGAAAGATGCAGATTCTATAGAAGCAGCCAATGAACATAAAATTCCGATGCTCTTCACAAAAATGCGTCATTTTTTCCATTAATAGCAATTGAAATTTGTAAATTTGTAAAATCGAAAAATTAAAATATAAAATAGAATGAGAATATTAATCATAGGAAACGGTGGTAGAGAAGCTGCAATTGGTAAAAAGCTATCTAAAGATAAAAGAATCTCTGAAATATTTTTTGCTAAAGGAAATGCTGCTACAGAAAAATATGGAAAAAACATTCACCTTTCAGAAATTCCAGAATTAGTACATTTTGCCAAAAGAGAAGCTATTGATGTTACAATTGTAGGTCCAGAAGCTCCTTTGGTAGAAGGTATTGTAGATGAATTCAAAAAAGCTGGACTTCGTATTTTCGGCCCAGAAAAAAAGGTCGCTGCTTTAGAAGGTAGTAAAGCATATGCAAAAAAATTCATGCAAGAATTCGGTGTGAAAACAGCTCGTTCTCAAGTTTTCAATTCTTATGTTGATGCCAAAGAATATTTGGAAAAACAAAGTTTTCCTATCGTTGTAAAAGCTTCTGGTCTTGCTCAAGGAAAAGGTGTTGTTATTGCCGAAGATTTTGACGAAGCTTTGAAAGCAATTCACGATTTTATGATTGCGAAAATCTATGGAGATGCTGGTATTCAGGTTGTTATAGAAGATTATCTAAAAGGTTTTGAAGTTTCTATTATCGCATTTTCAAATGGAAAAGATATTTTCCCTATGATTTCTGCTAAAGATTACAAAAAAGTAGGAAACGGTGGAAAAGGTGCAAATACTGGAGGAATGGGAAGTGTAGCTCCAAGTCCTGATTTTACTGAAGCTCTAAATAAAGATTTTGTAGAAAATATTATGAAGCCAACTTTAGCTGGTCTGAAAGATAATTATCTAATGTTCACCGGTTTTATGTTTTTCGGTCTTCTAATTACAGAAAATGGTTGCCATCTTTTAGAATATAATATGAGAATGGGAGATCCAGAAACGCAAGTTTTGCTAGAATTATTAGAAAACGAATTAATAGATGTAATAGAAGATTGCATTGATGGCAAAGAAATAAACATGAAGTTTAAAGACGAAAAAGCCGTTTGTTTGGTTCTAGCTTCTGGTGGATATCCTGGTCATTACGAAACTGGCTACGAAATTACAGGATTAGATAAAGTGAAAAACTCAGATGTTTTACTTTCAGGTGCTGTAAACAAAGCTGGGAAATATTTTTCTTCAGGTGGAAGAGTTTTAAACATTATAGCAACCGGAAAAACCTACGGAGAAGCAAGAGAAAAAGTATATACAGATGCACATCCTGTAAAATTTGATTATGCATATTACAGAGAAGATATCGCAAAATTTTAAAAATTCATTAAAGGTTTGATGCACAATCAGACCTTTTTTCTTTAAATTTTTTTTAGGAGCTTAATCCTGCTTTCCGTTATATCTTTTTTTTATAACTGGCAGTTATGTTTTTCAAATAAAAAGATAGTAGAAAATTTCACAAATTTTTTCAAAACTGAGACAAAAAAAAAGGATGCCACTTCTATCAGGGCTAAAATGCAGATATCAATATAACCATCAGTTATAAAATAAAATATAGGAAATTAACCTTGTCAAGGTTCTAAACCTTGACAAGGTTAATTTAAAGCAAATATTTCAGCAACAAAAAAAAATCGAAGATTTTTAAAACTTATGTGTCATAATGTAAACTAAAATCAAAGAAATTATATTAAACTTATGTGTTAAAATTTTTTGCGTTAAAAATCTTTCATCAATTATCATTCATCAATAATTCATAATATGCAAAACGGTATCCTCATCCTCGACTTCGGCTCACAATACAACCAACTCATCGGTAGAAGAGTGAGAGAAATGGAAGTATATTCAGAAATAATCCCTTTCAATACACCATTAACTCAAATTTTAGAAAAAAAACCAGTCGGAATTATCCTTTCTGGCGGACCAAGTTCTGTAAATTCTCCCGAAGCACATCTCATAGAAAAAGAAATTCTCGAAAGTGGAATCCCAATTTTAGGAATTTGCTACGGAATGCAATTGATTGCACATCTTTTGGGCGGAAATGTAAAAAAAGGTGAAAAAGGAGAATACGGAAAATCTCAACTCAATATAGAAAAAAACAACGCACTTTTAGACGGAGTTTCGCAAAATTCTACCGTTTGGATGAGCCATTTTGACGAAATAGAAAGCATTCCAGAAGGATTTGAAATTTCTGGAAGAAGTGGTGTAATTGCGGCAATGGCAAATTCAGAAAAAAACATTTTTGCATTGCAGTTTCACCCAGAAGTTTCGCATACAGAAGAAGGTGGGAAAATGTTGGAGAATTTTGTTTTCAATATTTGTAAAGCAGAAAAAAACTGGAAACTCACCAATTATATTGATAGAACCGTAGAAGAAATCAAACAAAAAGTAGGAACATCTAAAGTAATTCTCGGACTTTCTGGTGGTGTAGATTCTTCTGTTGCAGCAGTTCTTATTCACAAAGCAATTGGCGATCAGTTGCAATGTATATTTGTTGATACCGGATTATTACGCTTGAATGAAGGCGCAAAAGTAATGGAAAATTACGGTGATTTTTTCAATCTAAAAATTGATAAAGTTGATGCAGCCGATCGTTTCATGCAAAAATTAGAAGGAATTTCTGATCCAGAAGAGAAAAGAAAAATAATCGGTGGAGAATTTGTGGCTGTTTTTGATGAAGAATCTAAGAAATTTAAAGACGCGAAATTCCTTGCACAAGGTACCATTTATCCAGATGTAATAGAATCTCAATCTGTAAAAGGACCATCTGCAGTTATTAAATCGCATCACAATGTTGGAGGTTTACCAGAAGAAATGAATCTCGATTTGCTCGAACCTTTGCGAGAACTCTTCAAAGATGAAGTGAGAAAAGTAGGCGAGGAATTAGGAATTCCGCATCATTTGGTGCATCGTCATCCTTTTCCTGGACCAGGTTTGGGAATTAGAATTTTGGGAGCAGTAGATGCAGAAAAAGTAGAAATTTTACAAAAAGCCGACGATATTTTCATCGAAGAATTGTATGCTCACAATTTGTACGAAAAAGTTTCTCAAGCATTTGTGGTTTTACTTCCCGTTAAATCTGTAGGAGTAATGGGCGACGAAAGAACTTATGAATATACCGCAGTTGTTCGTTCTGCAAACACCATCGATTTTATGACCGCAACTTGGAGCAGACTTCCGTACGAATTTTTAGATCTCATTTCCAGCAGAATCATCAACGAAGTTCGTGGAATCAACCGTGTTTGTTATGATATTTCCAGCAAACCACCCGCAACAATTGAGTGGGAGTAGAGATTATTGATGAATGAGAATTGATAAATGATTTGTAGATTATGAACGAAAATAAATATTTTTCATTCTCTGAACTTGAAGAGATTATAGAAAACGAAAAAGTAGACAGTTATTATAAGTACTATTTTGAAAATTTGTTAGAAGCAATAGTAGATTGGCCATCATCAAATACTAATGAACCAAATGAATTTATTTTAGAATTAAAGAAAGAGATAAATGTTGTTCTGACTTTTAATATAATTGCAAAATTCTTAAAAACATTGAGTTTAAATAATGATGCTTGGAAAATAGAATCATTAACTTCATTATTGAAACTGTATGATTTCAAATTGGAAAATAAAAGTAATAAGGAAATTGAATTAGAGTCGATAATAGAACAATTGACAATTTATAGTAGAAAATTAATAAAGTAATTTAACGTAAAAAAATGTTCCAAAACCAACAACTTAAACTAAAACGAATGGGCAAACTGGTTTCAGTGTTGTCGAAATATGGTTTTAAAGAAGTTTTGGAAAGTAGGAATGTTTAAAAAATCTTATCAATATTTAAAATAGATTTTTCTATCCTGCTATTTATTTTGCTAAATGTGATGGGTTGCCGTAAGTTTGGATAATCTACTTTTTCTTCTATTTCATCAAAGTATTGCAAAGCTTTCATCACAATTAGTGGATTGCTTCTTGGGTATTTTAATGTATAAAAATCTACAATTTGCTTCAAAGAAAATTGCTCTAACAAAAAATAAATATCTATAAAATCTTTAATTCTTTTGCCAGATTTTGCTATTGCATTTAGTTTCATGGCTGCAATATCTTCTTTAGACAAATATCTTATACCGTTTTCAGAAATAGGTTTGTTGATGTACGGGTAATTATGTTTTAGAAAATCAACTTTAATATTATCAATTACACACATCAAAGTATTTTCGATTTCATTGGTTTTAAAATAATCAAAATTGCTCAACACTTTATCTTCCAATTCTTCGGTAGAAAAATCTTCTTGCGTAAATAAATCGATGTCTATTGAGTTTCTATGCCCAATCATTAATGCCAATGAAGTGCCACCTACCAATTGAAAGTTTTGCAAAAAATCAAACTTTTACAATTGTTGAATCATTGAAAATGTTTCTGGTGCTATTACAAATTTATCTTCGTGAAACATCAAAATAATTAGATTTTATAAATAATTTTGCGAAACTTTTATCTCTTTCTTTCAATTGTTTAGACCAATTGATTGTAGCAAGAATTTGTTCGTCTGTGTAGAAATTTTTCATTTCTGTCTAATCTTTTAAATTTCCACGCTCCAAAACTCTTTCAATAATAATTCTATATGATTTTTTGAAATCAAATTTTTCAAAATCATATTCCCAAAGTAAATGTTTTGACAGGTCTGGTTTTTGCGAAATTATCATTATCAAATATACGAATTTCAAAACAAAAATTTCTACATTTGCTTGAAATTTACTTTCTTTCAATATCTAAAGATTTTCAATTTCAAATCTCCGTCTTCGCACATCCAACTTCAAACTTTTAAAAAATGTTCCAAAACCAACAACTTAAACTAAAACGAACAGGCAAACTTATTTCTGTATTGTCCAAATATGGTTTTAAGGAAGTTTTGGCAAGGATGAATGTTCAAAATAAGGAACAAGAAGCTACGGAAGAAATTTTTAATAAGTCTGTTTTTGTGAGAATTCGGATGGCTTTGGAAGAAATGGGACCTACGTTTGTGAAGTTCGGACAAGCTTTTTCTCAACGAGAAGATTTGCTTCCAAAAGAATTAACGCTCGAACTTCAGAAATTACAAGACCAAGTTCTATTAGAAAATTTTGATTTAAAATCTGTTTTATCAGAAAATTTCGGAGAAAATTACCAAGATTATTTTTTAGAAATTTCTACAGAACCAATCGCATCTGCTTCTATCGCGCAAGTTTACAAAGCAAAATTGAAAACTGGTGAAGACGTAGTTTTGAAAGTGAAGCGTCCAAAAATTGAAGAAATCATCAAAGGTGATTTGCTTTTGATGAAAGATTTGGTAAAAACTTTAACCAATTATTTTGAATTTACAGAAAATTTAAACCTCGAACAAGGCATCAATACTTTTGAAAAATCCCTATTATCCGAACTTTCTTTTGTGAATGAACGAGAAAATATAGAACGATTTGCCAAAAATTTTAAAAACGATTCTCGCACTTATGTTCCAAAAGTGTATTCGCATTTATGTAATAATGATGTGCTTTGTATTGAATTTATAGATGGTTTTAAATGCACAGATTTTGATGCTTTAAAAAAACACAATTTAAAAAATTCTACAATTGCTGATGAAATTTTGCAATTATTTTTAGCGCAAATTCTTGAACACGGCTTTTTTCATGCAGATCCACATGCAGGAAATATTTTGGTAACAAAAGAAGGCAAAATTGTTTTTATAGATTTTGGAGCTGTAGGAATTATTTTTCCAGCAGATCGTGAGGTTTTAGAAAATTTAATTATCAATTTAATTCTGAAAAATGCAGATCAATTGTTGATTAATCTTAAAAAAGTAGCCATAAAATTAGAAATAAAAGATGAAAACAGGTTGAAAAACCAAATTTTAGAAATTTTAAATTTAATAGATACCAATTCTTTACAAGATTTAGATTTGAATACGATGATAGAGAAATTTCAATCTATTTTATTCGAAAATAAAATTATAATGCCAGACTATTTCATCTTGCTTTTCAAAGGAGTAAGTTTGATAGAAGGAGTTGGCAGACAATTGAACCCAGAAATGGACGTGCTAAAATCTGCACAACCATACATCGGAAAAATTCTACTTGAGCGTTTGAATCCTAATTATTTATTAGAAAAAGGACTTCAGAAATTCACAATTTTACAGCATAATCTTCAAAATATTCCTACTGAATTACGATCTGTACTTTCTAAATTAAACAATGACGAAATTACTTTCAAAACTAAAAATGAAGAACTGAAAAACACCAATTTTATCATCAAGCAAAGTGTAACCAGTTTAATTATTGCAATGATTTTGGGTGCAAATATTTTGGCAACTGCAATAGTAATCGGTAATTCTACAAGTTCAAATTTTTTAGAATTACCAACTATTGCACTTTTTGGCTTTGGTATTTCTGTGATTTTAGGTCTTATTTTAATTTTTAGATTGATGAAACGCTGAACTATCTCTTTTTAAACCACAAATCGAAGATTGACTTCGTCTAACCACTTTGTTAGGTTTCAGCGAATCCGGAAAATTATAAAATTGAAGTAAAAGTAACAAAAGATTAAAGTAAAAAAACAATTGTTAAAATGAAAATAAGCAGAGCTTTTTATACAACTGGTTTTTGTTATCTTGATTTTAAATTTTCATATGTAATATTCTTTTGTACCTTTTGTGGTTAATTTTTTTCAAATTTTTTGTGATTAAATTTTTTGCACTCATGGCATAAGTACGTGTTTAGTTTTCCGTACCTTTGCAAAATGGAAATAAAAACGTTTGCAGATTTTGATTTGTCTGGTAAAATTCTTGATGTTTTAGCAGATCTCAATTTATTTGAACCAACCCCAATTCAAAGAAATAGTTTCGGACAGATACTTTCTGGACGAGATATAATGGGAATTGCACAAACCGGAACCGGAAAAACGCTAGCTTATCTTCTTCCAGTTTTGAAACAATGGAACTATAATAAATCAGGAAATCCTACCGTTTTAATTCTTGTTCCAACCCGAGAATTGGTGGTTCAGGTTGCCGAAATTGTAGAAACGCTTACGCAAAATATGTCAGCAAGAGTTCTTGGAATTTATGGTGGAAAAAATATAAAAACGCAAAAATTATTGTTCAAAGATGGTTGCGATATTTTGGTGGGAACTCCTGGTAGAATCATGAATT